>DAIPLH010000146.1:0-7160 GCA_036769325.1 Bacteroidota bacterium | reverse complement strand
TCTTGTTGTTGTAGAAGTATGCCGCGCCATTGGAGATGTCATCAGAATCACGAATAATGAAATTGACCTTCTCGTCCGGTTCGTGATTGTAGAGTGTTGTCACCGGCTCATAGACGTCCTCGGCAATCTCCGCAACAACAGCTGCGGTTCGCTCCGCTCCCTGATGGTAATGTATCCGGAAGTGCCCGGTTTCCATTGTCTTCCACTCCAGTTCCGGATGATGGAATTCGTCCTGGGAATACGAAGGAAGCGCACCGAGGATGATGCACGCAAGTGCCGCAACACAGTATTTTCGATTAGCTGATGGCAAAAGTTAGAAAGAGAAAGTGGGAGGAAAGTCTACTTCACCACCGCAACTTTGATCACCGTGTTACCGCTCCCGGTTGACCCCGAAGCTTCCATGCGGGCGAAGTAAACCCCGCTCTGAATATCGGTAACGTCCCACGCTATCTCATTGTCTACGCCGCCGACTGCGTTGGTTGAGAGTTCCGAGACCAGATCTCCCGCGAGATCGAAGATTTTCACACTGACCTGTGCATCCTCCGAAACAAAAAAGCGGAAATATGTCCGGGCATCATAGACAGGGTTCGGCCAGTTGTAGGCACGGTCTTCGGGAAAGAACGAGTTGCTGATTTTTGAGCCGGTGATCAGCTCGGTTGCAAGTCCGCTCTTCGTTGCGTCACGCTGAAACTGAGGCCATGGCATGAGCCGGTCAATCGAGTTTGCCAGGATTCTCCCCGTCTTCCACCCCGTTACAGATCCATCATCAGAGGAAGCGACAATCAGGCCGACATCAACGGCTTCGAGCGACGGCCCCGGAATCTGGAACACCGCAGCAGATTGCCGTCCGCTGCCCGCTTGAAGCGGAAAGCCTGTTGCAGAATCGCCGAACCGGTCGAACGCTGTCACCAGTCCATCCTCCGTAACGGCAACAATGTCAAGGTCATCGTCGCCATCAACATCTGCTACAACCGGACTTGATGCGATTACGGCTCCGGACGCTACAGTCACCGGAAAGTTGTCTAACACCGCCCCAACATGGTTATACACATGGATCTGGCTGCCGCTGAAGAAAATCACATCACGTTCACCATCGCCATCGATGTCGGCAAGAGCCGGTGGTGCCGTACAGGGTGCACCGGTGCTGACAGGAAATCCGGGAAGGATTGTGGTGACCCCTGTTACCACCATGTAATAGAGGTTTCCATCCCTTGTTGTTACTGCCAGTCTCATCGTGGAGGTGCCATCGACTGTGGTAATGCTTGTTGCTCCTGGCCCTGCAATTGCGCGGTCAAGGTCAATTCCATCAATGCCCTCACTGAGCGTGGAATTGTCCGGAGCTCGAGTCACAACGGTGATCGATCCGCCGGACCCTGTCACAACGAACGAATAAGGATTGGAAAGGAGGCTTACTCCGGCCACCGAATCCTGAACAGCTGAAAGCACAATAACACTATCTATCAAAACTCCGTCAAAACGGAACAGATAGAGAATTCCTCCGGTCGCTCCGACCGCTATTACAGAATCCGCGATGACAGGAGGAGTCGTCAGACGGCGTGGAAGCACTGTTTCAAAGAGTGTCTCGGCCAGACTGTCACCGTTGCTGTCAACAGGAGTAAACGCGCGAAGAGATGAGATCGCAGCGCCGCCACCAGCTGATCCGATACCTCTTCCCTGTGCTACAAGGATATCCTGGAAAGAGTCTCCGTTCAGGTCCCGCACCGCCACCGCTGTTTCGAGGAAGGCTGCCTCCTGCATGTTGGCGCCTTCGATCATCCTTCCATCGGAAAACCCGGCTGTCATTCCCGGACTCCCGGTGGCAGTCCACCCGAAAACTTTGCCTGCAACCGGAGGTGCAACGGTTGAATCTCCCTCGAGACTGAACACAGGGACGGCCTTTCCGGTCGATGTTGCCAGCACAGCTTGTGCTCCTCCGGCAATCAGACTCCCGACCGTCAGAGACGGCAAAGGAAGAACCTCGTCCAGTGCCATGGGATAGCCATCGAGCGGCAGGGTCTGTCCGTCTCCTAAGAGCACGGTTGCAGACATTTTCGCTCCGGACGCACTGAACTGATTGATTGTGATGAGACTGTTTGCACCACTATTGGTGACACTCGACGGAAACGAGGTTGACGAGAAAACATTCTCGAACACCGGCGCCGGATTTCCGTCGTACCAGAAATCAAGGACAGTGCCTTCCTCGCTTCCCGACCCCGGTGAGAGGAACCCGTATTCCTGACCGATGTCCTGCGACCCGTCAGCTTCTTCAAGATCGACGCCACGATGATCGGGATCTGCGTTCACGCTGTTGCTTCCGATCTCCCGCTGGATAATCGCTTCATCGATATGCCAGATCAACGCTCCTCCGTTCAGCCGGTTTCCATCAACATCGATTCCTCCCGGGAGGCTCCAATCGAGATCTTCGACATCGGTAATCACGCCGGACAGAGCAGAGATGTCAAACTGGTTGAAACCGGTCGTGTCCACGGGAAACACCTGTGTCCTCGTAACACCGTTGAACACTGATGTCACCACCTGTCCGTTTCCAAGAGGGTCGCGCTGGCGGTTTTCAATCAGAAAGTATTCTCCTGGAGTAAGGCCGGCGCGATAGATCGTGTCCGCGCTCCCAAGGCCGACGGCAGGAAGCTGGATGGATGTTTCTGCCTCCGCAACTGTCAACGGTTCCACCCAGCCGAGGTAGTACTTCTCCCATGCCGATGGCTCTGGTGGGAAAACTCCGAGAAAGCTAAAGATCGACTGTCCATCCATCAATCCAAACCGGCCTATCGCCGAGAATCCGGTGTTCGTGTCAAACAGATCCGGCAGGCCAAGGTAGCTTGCCACGGAAGCACTCAATAGCCCGTTGAAGCTCAGCTCAAGCAGGATGTCACCGGTGACAGTGGGAATAAGCCGGCTTTCGGTTTCAGGGAGAATTCCTGAATTGCTAATCGTGTCCTGCCCATTGTTAACAAGAATGCCGGGGTAATCCTGACCATACGCCTCACGAAATGCCGCAGGTCCAAGAAAGATGGACGGGACATCCCGCGGGGTCGGATCAAATCCGAAGAGCGAGACGAGATCAATGTCCCTGCCTGTCCCGGCGTGGAAGATCAGGAAACAATCATATACAGAGAAATCGCTGACCCTGCCAGAGGCATCAACCATCTCCCAGGTTTCCTTCGCAAGCTCTGCGAGTTTCAGGTTCGATTCGTTGCGCTGTGGGCTGTAGTCGGCCATCGGCCCTGAAAGCGTGTAGACAGTATCGATGAACGTTGTTCTGATGATCTGCTTGCCATCCGATGACTTGCTGTAATAGTTTTCAAGAAATGTCATATGGTCATCAAAGAACTGGCCGTTGTGCGGAGGTGCATCAATGATCGAGTCGGTTGCCGCGGAGAGATCGAACCGGCCTTCGCCTGTCGTTGCGACATCCTGGTCGGTCTGAAACTGAGCCATGACAGCCAGAACTTCAACCGTATCAGGGATGAGCAGGAATGGACGGGGCATAAGAAACAGGTCATCCCGTGAGGCCATCACGGGATGACTCAACTGCTGGCCGAATCCTGCTGCAGGCAAAAGAACAAGGAGTGCGAGAGCCCTGAGCATACGCTCGTTCATCATCCTCGAATTCCTGGTCCGGAAGGATTACTGTGCATCTGCGCCCCACGCGATCAGCAGAGAGAAGCGAATCGTATCAGACAACGGATGATTTTCCTCGGCAGAGATATAGCTGAAGTCAAACCCGTAAATATCAAACCGTATGCCGGCGCCAAACGTGAGAAATTTCCTGTTTCCAAACGAGGGATCCTCATAAAAATATCCGACGCGGAGGGCGAGGAGGCGGGGTGCTCCGTACCAATATTCGAGCCCTCCGCTGGTATTCACCTTGTTCAGACCGGAACCGTCACTCCAGCTCGTAAAGATCGCTTCGTAGACCGGATCGGAGTGTCCCGTGGAATCTCGATTCACAAGCAGGCGGGAGAAGTCCAGCGAGAGTGTCAGCTCGTTGAATTCGTCCTTGACAAGTTTGTAACCGAGACCGAGGCGCAGATTTGTCGGAAGTGGATCTGCCTGGTCTGCATCGATGTAAGTAACCTTTGGTCCGACGTTTGAGAGATTCAAGCCGGCACTGAACTTATTGCCGAGATCGCCGAGGAGTGGCACTTCGAGAACGATTGGTCTGTACATCAAGGCAATGTCGAAACTCACCGTCGAAGCAACTCCGCTCCCCTGCTCCTGTTCGGTTCCGAGCGGGGAGAGGGCGCTGTGGATATAGCGAAGGTTGAGTCCGAGTCCGAGATCGTCGAACACATTGGTTGCATAGCCTCCGGTCACAGCGACTTCAAAGGCCTTGAACCTGCCAACCTCATCCGGACCGCTTGAGGATGTCTTGATGAACTCGCCGAGGTTCAGATAGGTGACGCTCGCTCCGATCGTTCCACCGATGTCATCGATACGCTGGCGATAGTTCAGGTAATCATAGAACAGATCTGCCTGCTGGAACTGCGGGAGCCAGTTCGCGTGCGTGATGCTCACCTCATAACCCTTGAGGAATGCGAGCGCCGCCGGATTCCAGAACATTGCCGACGCATCGTCAACAGTTCCGGTCCCGCTTTCCCCGATTCCCGATGCCCGGGAGTTGGGTGCAATCAAAAGAAATGGAACCGCTGATTCTCCCTGAGCAACAGCTCGCGACGGAAGGCACATCAGGATTGTTGCCGCGATCCCGATCCCTGGCACAAATGCTTTTAACGATAACCTGAACATAGCTTCTCTCCCAGATTGATCCTCAATGTAAAATAAGTACTCTTTTCCATACAATCATTCATTTCAGAATCGACAACTTTCCAAGTGCTTCACTCGAATACGCTCCGTCAACAGTTGAAACAACAACCTTGTAGAGATAGACGCCGTTTGCAAGCGTGTCGCCATCACGGTCCCTCCCATCCCAGGGCACCCGGATGAAAGGCTCTCCCGGGGAAACGGTTTCCAGAGTTTGAATCAGCCGGCCCGCGACGGTGTAGATCCTGATCACAATGTTGAGTGGCACCAGCTGATTCTGCTTGAACGTAAATTGTGTGTCCCTTGGGAATGGGTTCGGATAGTTCATCACCTCCGAGATCGTCAACTGGTCACCCGATGTAACTTCGAACGTCGTCTGCGCAGTCGACGCATTGTTGTAGGCGTCCCATGCCCGCACAGTGATACTGTTTTTCCCGAATGGAAGATCACGCAACTGAAACTGCACCGTCCCGCGCTGGAAGTCGTCGAGCTCGCTGGAATAGAAATCCGTAATGTCGAGGCTCTGAGAACTGCCGTTCAGCCACGCTTCGATCCTGTGTCCGATTCCCGAGGTGGATGTGTTGATGCCGCTCGAATCAACAAGGTCAACCAGGAGAAGCGGCTCGTGGGTGACCAGGTCGCCCTGACGGAAAGACCGGCTGTTGAGGAACAGGCTGATCGTCGGGCCGGCTGCATCTGCAAAAGCGGAAGTGTCCGTCCCTCCCACATAGACTTTTCCGGTGTAGCCAACACCATCTGACAACTCATCAGAGTAGTACGCGACGATACGAGACCGCGTTGTTGAATCGGCGTACACAATGTCCTTTGGAACAATGAATTCCGGTGTAAACTTTCCGTTGACGACGGAGCTTGCACCGCGGTAGATTGTTGCACCGGTCGAATTATAGGAAAATGGAGTTGTAGCGCCGGGAGGAAATCCCGGAATTGTGATCACCTGAGTCGCATCGTTCACGACCAGGCTGACGACGCCATTCTGGGTTGTATCCGGAAGGTTCTGGTCTGTGCGGCGATACCCCGCCATCCTCACCCTTTGCAATGCCTTGATCTGTATTGGATCCGTATCAGGCCGCGGAACCCCGTTCACGGAGTCAACCCGTTCACCGTTGATACTGTCAATGCTGGCAAACCCGGACGGGTACTGCAGCTCCATTGTCGGATCGCCCATATAAAAAAACTTCTGGTCGTTCACCGAATTTGTGTTCTCTACTTTTGCACGGTAGAGAGCCGTCGCCGGACGGTCAAGGTAGGCTCGCCCAAATCCGTCGAACAGAAACATTCGTTCATAGATGTCAACATTCAGGTTGAAGTTCTCTACTGCAAAGACCTTCCGCGTAGCAGAGGTAACCCCGATAGCTCCTCCGACGGTACTGTTCAACAGCGATTCGCTGCCGGTATAGCTGTTGGGATCATCAAAATCTGAGAAGTTGCACGTTGCGAGGAAGAAGACCGCGAGCTTGTTCTGATTAAGCAGGCTTGGTATCGAGGTCTGGACATTGAAAATCTGCTCGTGAGCCCACACGGTTGGATTCCCGTGTCCGGTGAAATTGACGATGAGGGCTCCCTGGTTGATTTCATCAATAATTGCTTGATACGCACCCGGTTTCCGGCGCCCCTGCGCAGTAATGACGGTCGGATACTCCGCGATATAGATCTTCCGCTTCTCCATCTCGTCGGGCACCGTCGTTTCCGCAAGTGCATCCGCCTGAGCGGTGTGGATCGCCAAATCCTCGCGTTCCGGCGTCCAGGAATCGTCACCAATAATCAGGATTCTGAGTTTCCAAGGGTCACGGACGGATTCTGTCTCATAGGAAATAAGCTTGTCGACGAGAAACTCTGATTCGGCCGGCGTTCGCGGATTCAAACGACCTGTCACAAGAAATGGCTGGCTCGTTGTTGCTGAAAATCTCACAAAGAAGTCGTCGCTCGCATAGCTCGCAATGTCATGACGTGATTCAAGACTTTGCCATGTTGGAACCTGACTGGATCGGAAACCAAACCGGGCCTTGTAGTCGAAGGATCCCTGGCCGAAAAAAAGAGCATAGGTCGGAACACGCGCCCAATTGTCGAGGGCATACTTCAGAAAATCCCTGATCCCGGTGATGTCGATCAGCCCACCGCTGAACTCATTGTAGATTTGTTCGACGTCGACAACCAGGGTCCGCAGATTGCCATGTGCCGGCTGCTCACGGAACGCGGCAAGCCGATCGGCTGCAGACCGGAAGTCCCTGCTGGTGACAATGATGAAATCATAGCCTTCCGTTATTCCTCGAAGGTCCTGGTTTGTCACAAACGTTGCGAGGGGCGGTACGACATATCCTCCTGATCCAACCGCACAATATTCCCGGATTGATCCGGAG
>DAIPLH010000502.1:0-2028 GCA_036769325.1 Bacteroidota bacterium | reverse complement strand
CAGGCAATCAACCTACTGGGAGTCATCTGAAACCCTCTGGCGGCATGTGGTTAAGAATGCACCTCCTGCACCTGACTACGTTGTCGCGTATGTGAATCTCGGGGCAGTGTATGCGGCGAGGATGGATCTGCCGCGTGCCGAGCGGATTCTTGGGATGGCTGTCGGGTTGGATTCAACAAGCGCCGATGCTTTTTACAATCTCGGACATGTTTTGTACCTTCGGGGGGAATGGGAACAGGCAGCCGCGTATTTCCGGAGAACCGTGCTGATCGATAGCACCTACGCACGAGGGTACTTCAACTATGCAATTGTCACATCTCAGCTTGGAGCGGATTCTCTGGCAATTCCCGCAATGCGCCGGGCCGCCAGGCTCGGGCTGAAGGAAGCCGAGGATGCTCTGCGTCAAAGTGGAATTCCCCTTGAAAAAGGCGGCGGAACAATACAAAAGGAATGACGTACCTGACTTCACCACGACAATGAGGATGATTCCATGAATGCACCGGGAGAGATCAATCCCGCCAGTACACAACCACCAGGACCTACGCCCGGACAGAAAAACGATGTTCTGGGGGGAGTCATCCTGATTTCCCTCGGGGCGCTCTTCCTCGCGCGGAACCTGATTCCATGGTTCGATTTTTCTGACTACTGGCCTGTTCTCCTGATTGCCATTGGTATAGCCCTCATCTGGCGATCAAGGCGGTGATCCTGAAGTCCGGAATAAACCTCACTGGACCTTGTGAACACCGACTTAGCGCATTTGACCTTCAGCTTCGCTTCCTGGGTTCCATGGTTCACTCTCCGTTCAGGTCCTCCATTGCCCGAGACTGAACCAGGGGCGCGTCACTTTGATCAGAGCATTACGGAAGGACCGATCCTCAAATCGGTCTGGAAGATTGCCTGGCCGACAGTGTTGCAGAATATCATCGCCGGACTGCAAGGATTCATCGATCATGCGATGGTTGGGCATTTTGTCGGCTTTCACGGCAATGCCGCCATTGGTGTCAGCTGGCAGATTTTTCTCGTCATCCTTGTCTTTGTTAGTTCTATTTTCATCGGTATGGGAACCCTGGTTGCCCGGTACGCCGGAGCGAATGACCCGGAAAAGGTCAACAAGACCGTGCAGCAATCGTTTCTCACAGCGACTGTCCTTGCCTGTCTCATCCTCGCTCCAATCGGCTATTTCCTTGCTCCGTCCCTACTGGAATTCGTCAACGCTGATCCGCATGTCCAGCAGGAGGCTTTACCATACCTCCGCATCATGCTGGTGTGCAGCATAGGGCTCCTCTGGTTTTTCATGATCGGCGGCGCGTTGAGAAGTGCAGGCGATGCGAAAACACCATTGCGCCTCGGGGTCCTGCTGACAGTCCTCAACATTGCACTGAACTTTGTCTTCATTCGCGGACTGGGACCAATCCCCGCGTTCGGGACAGCGGGTGCCGGGATCGGGACTTCAATGGCTTCAGCCATTGTTGGAATCATCGGCATCTCCCTTTTATATTCCGGACGCCTCGTCATCCGGTTTGACAGGACAATGACCTGGAAACCCGACTTCCAGATCATCCGTGCTCTGTTTCGCTTCGGACTTCCTGCCGGTTTTCAGGGCGTTGCGATGAATGTCGCGGGGGTTCTGATGCTCCGTTTCATTGGATCATTGCAAAACAGTGCGGAGGCCCAGGCGGCGTACACCGTCGGCTATGCCCAGCTTTTCTCCCTGGTCACCTGGAGTTCGGTTGGTCTTATGGGAGCCGCTGCGGCTGTCGCCGGCCAGAATCTCGGAGCCAGAAAACCGGAGCGTGTTCGCAGTGCCGTGTACAGGACTTCGCTGCTCGGGCTTTTGCTTGCGTTTGGGATCGGTCTTGCGTTCCTCCTCATCCCGGGGCAATTGCTTGGCATCTTTGGCATCTCGGATCCAATTGTCCTCAGTTTAGGGTTTGAGCTCCTTCGTTATCTCAGCATCTCAGGGTTGTTTGTGACGGTCGCCCTGGCGTTTACCGGTGGGTTGCAGGGTACCGGTGATACCAGAAGCCC
>DAIPLH010000501.1:0-2035 GCA_036769325.1 Bacteroidota bacterium | reverse complement strand
GTTTCTCGCTGCTCGAAAGGGGACTGAGCCGGTGACGATTGCGGATATTGCCGCCGAAGAACGTATTCCCAAAAAATTCCTGGAGGTCATTCTCCTGGAGTTGCGAAATCAGGGTATCCTGCATAGTCTCAAAGGAAAAGGCGGAGGGTACTATCTGTTGAAAGATCCCAGGGAGATCAGCATTGCAAAGGTCATGCGGTTGTTTGATGGCCCGATCGCCCTCCTTCCCTGCGCAACGCATATGTATTACGAGGCCTGCAAGGAATGCAAGGATGAGGATACCTGCGGGATCAGGAGCGTTTTCCAGGAAGTCAGAGACCAGACTGTCAGAATGTTGAAAAGGAGCACCCTCCGGGAGGTCATGCTCCGGGAGCAGAAACTCCGGGAGCAGAAGCAGCGAATGCTGCGCACCAGGACGCCTTCCTGAATCTGTGATTCCCATCATTTTTTTTGGCGTATTAGTCTACTAATTTGGTAGAGTAAATAGACTTACTTATGAATCAGAGCGAGAAGACCAGGGAACTGGAACAGGCGGTTCTGGCGTCGTTAAAGGGACTCCGGTATGGATCTATCGAAATCACCATTCACGACGGAAAGATCGTCCAGATCGAACGAAGAGAGAAGATCCGTCCGGATGAGAGTTCCCGTGAATTGAAGAAATAGGGGCACACCGGTGGTGCTTCTCCCTCCCTCCGCAACCGGACTCGCCGACCAGACAATGGAGGCGACAAACAACAGTATCGCAAACCGCAGAACCGACCTTGTACGCGGAGGTTCTCCGGAAGAAAAAAGGATGGAAACACCATGAAAGTTGTTCTTTTGTTCTTTGCAATTCTGGCAGCCGTCGTCACTCTCTCACGGACTGCGCATGCCCAGACCGACACCGTCCCCGTCGATTCACTTCTGCAGAAACTTGACGCGCTTGACCAGGAAGTCAAAATCCTGAAACGCCAGCGCGAGCTTGAGCAGGAAGCTCTGGCAGCCAGGCCGAAGGACGCTCCTCAGGTCGTCGCCGGAGCGGATGGGTTCTCCCTGAAAACAGCCGATGGAAGCTATGTACTCCGGCTCCGCGGCCTCAATCAGGCGGACAGCCGTTTCTTTATCGATGAAGAGAAGGATCCGTTCATCAACGGTTTCTTTATCAGGCGGCTGCGTTTTGTAATGGAGGGAACAATTGCAAAAAACTTCGACTTCCGGTTCATGCCAGATTTTGCCGGTGGCGTTGTTCAGCTCCTCGACGCTTATGTTGACGCGCGTCTGGCGCCAGAATTCAAAGCACGTTTTGGCAAATTCAAGCCGCCGGTGGGTCTCGAGCGCCTGCAATCGCCCCAGAACCTGCTCTTCATCGAGCGTGGACTCCCCACATCGCTGGTCCCCAACCGCGACATCGGCGTTCAGCTGCATGGTGATCTGTTTGCAGGCGCACTGCAGTATCAGGTCGGAGTGTTCAATGGTGTGCCTGATGGACGAAACTCCGATCTGGACATCCACGACAACAAGGATTATGCTGCCCGCCTCTTCGCTACACCTTTTGCCAAGAGTGACATCTCTGCTCTGGAGGGGCTCGGCATCGGCATCGCAGGAAGTACCGGAAACGAACACGGCACCCTTCTGGCCCCTGCCCTGCCAACCTATTTGAGCCCGGGCCAGTTTGTGGTCTTCCGGTATCGGAACGATGGCACAGACGCAGGAACGGTGCTTGCGGCCGGAAGCCTTGCGAGAATCTCGCCACAGGCTTATTACTCGCTCGGTCCCTTCAGCTTCCTCGGTGAGTACGTGCAGAGCACACAGGAAGTCAGCCGGGTCACCTCACGCGCAAAGCTCTCGAATGTGTCATACCAGGCCGCGGGATCGTTTGTGATCGCAGGCGAAAATGCCTCGTACCGCGGTGTCGTTCCTAAGAATCCCTTCAGCCTTGCAGACGGAACCTGGGGTGCGTTCGAGATTGCAGTGCGCTTGCATTCCCTCGATGTGGATGACGACGCTTTTCCGACGTTTGCAAGCCCGACAAGCTCTGTCACCGAAGAAACGGCGA
>DAIPLH010000145.1:0-7216 GCA_036769325.1 Bacteroidota bacterium | reverse complement strand
GGTCATCAGGTGTGTACTGATTCTCTTCACCAAATGGATGGTGCGATGAGAAAGTACGGCATCTCTGTGGTAGACCGCCAACTTGCCTGTGTCCCGGTTCATTCACCTGAGGGTGAACATTACCTGAAAGCAATGGCAGCGGCAGCGAACTTCGCTTTCGCGAATCGGGAGATCATGACGCATTGGGTGCGCAATGCTTTTCGCAAGATCATCGGAGAGGGAACGGTTGAGGTCGTCTATGATGTTTGCCACAACATCGCAAAAATGGAAGAACACAAAGTCGATGGAAAGCAAAGAACCGTTCTGGTCCACCGGAAGGGAGCAACGCGTGCTCTTCCTCCGGGCCATCATTTGCTTCCTCTGGTGCTCAAGAGCGTGGGCCAGCCCGTACTAATTCCCGGCAGCATGGGGACATCATCGTATGTCCTCGTCGGTACAGATCGGGCAATGCTGGAAACGTTTGGATCATCGTGCCATGGGGCGGGCCGTGCGATGAGTCGAACACAGGCAAAAAGGGAGACGACAGAGAGTGCCCTCCGAAGCGAGCTCAAGTCACGAGGGATTCTTGTCCGGTGTGCATCAAAGACGGGGCTGACAGAAGAAAAACCCGATGCTTACAAGGATGTCGACAGGGTTGTCAATGTTGTTCACGGTGCAGGGATAGCGCGAAAGGTTGCGCGACTTGTCCCTCTTGCCGTTATGAAGGGGTAGAGGTTCTGCGTTTCCAGAAGAAATAGACCGGCACTCCCATCGCAAGAAACAGAATTCCGGCCCATGCCTGAAGCGGCTTTTCAATAAGGGTATTGATCACAAACCAAAGGGCAATCCCAACGAAGAGTGCAGTTGTGAAGGGATATCCGAGTGTCCGGTATGGACGATCGGCCAGGGGCTTTTTCTTTCTCAGCACAAATACACCGGCGGCTGTCAGACCGAAGAACACCCAATCCGTGAACACGACATAGGAAATCAGCTCGTTGAAGGTCCCCCAGAAGAGGATCAGGACAAGAGCCCAGCCAGATTGGAGCAATATGGCAAACATCGGAGTGTTGAAACGCGGATGTAACTCTGCGACCTTGCGAAAGAAGAGTCCATCCTTTGCCATGGCATAGTAGATCCGCGGGGCTGTGAGCGTATAGATTCCCGTTGAGCCGAATGTCGAACAAAAGATGAATAGTGCGATCATGCTACCCCCGGCCGGACCGAGCACCCTTTCCATTGCATCCGATGCCACCCGGGGAGACGCTCCCATTTCAGAAGGTGAAAGCAACAGGAGATATGCGACGTTGGCGAGGAGATAGACCGTGGTGACAATGATCGCCCCGCCAATCATTGCCCGCGGGACGCTCCTGGATGCATCCTTCGCCTCCGCCGTGGCAAAGGAAGCATGCTGCCATCCGCCGAAAGACCAGAGAACTCCAACCATTGCAACGGCGAAAGATCCGTTGAAATCAAGCACGAGGGAAGGCTGTTCCTGGGAAACAGCAAACAATTCGCGGCTGCCCCAACCAAGACCGAAGAATATGAGGATGGCAATCCCGAGGAGTTTCAGAAGAGTAAAGAAGTCAGCAAAGAGTCCGCCGACCTTTGTACCTCCGATATTGAGCGCCGTAACCGCGGCAAGACCAAGGCAGGCAGTGAGTTGGGTTGAGAACTGATCAAGTGGGATAAAATATCCCAGGTATGTCGCGAAGGCAAGTGAAAGCGCTGCAATCCCTCCGGTATTAACAACCAGCAAATAGGCCCAGCCGAACAGGAAGCCCGCAAGATCGCCGAAGGATTCTGAAAGATACGCGTACATTCCGCCGGCCTTTGGCATCATTCCCGCCAACTCGGCGAATGAAAGGGCGCCGCACAACGTGACAATCCCCCCCAGGACCCAGATTCCAAGAATCATAACAGGTGAAACGAGCTGACCGGCAACAAGGGATGGTGTAAGGAAGATTCCCGAGCCGATGGTTCCACCGACTGCGATCATTGTCAGATCGAAAGTCGAAAGGACTTCACGAAGCCGGGTCATGAGGGCATTCGGTTCTTGTTCATCACGCCTGGAGACACTCCTGTGCTGTGCTGACCGCGGTCTCCATTTCATTCTCTGTCATGTAGAAATGAGGGGCAAACCGGAGCATCCCCTCGCGGAGAGCCGGCGTAAGGTTCCGCTGGGTCATCTTCTTGAAGGCGATTTCAGCGCTGTTGCCTTCTGCAGGCTGGACGGTCACGATCCCCGCGCGCTGTGAGAACGTCTGGTTAGTGTACAGGCGCACGCCTGCCATTTTCCGAAACCCTTCGACCAGAATCCCGGTGAGAGTTTCAAGCCGCGTTTCAATTTGCCTGGGTCCGAACTCCAACAACGTCGAGAGCGCCGCGTGGTAACCCCACAGGCCTGGCATGTTAAGGGACCCTCCTTCGATGCGACGCGCTGTGGACGCCGGGGGCTGGTCGAAATCAGAAAAGTGCCACGGATTCTCAACAGCAAGCCAGCCGAGGTATGCAGGACCGAGTTGTTCCTGGAGCGCCTGGGTTACATAGAGAAAGCCATTCCCATGGGGGGCGATTTGCCATTTCTGTCCGCCCGCGGCAAGTGCATCAATGTTCATCGCGCGGACGTCGATCTGAATTGCGCCAACCGCCTGCATGCCATCCACAATCAACAGTGCATCGTGCCTGTGGCAGAGATCGCCTATGGAGGCAAGGTCCGCCCTGAAACCTGAGAGGAACTGCACCGAGCTGATTGCAACGGCACGTGTGCGGGAGCCGATGCGCGAAGCAATTTCGTTTGGATGGATCTCGCCCCTTTCCGAGCTCAGGAAGTCGATCTCCACGCCAAGCCTTCGAAGGTTGAGGTAGGGCCAGATATTCGCGGGGAATTCAAAGTTGCCAAGGAGAATCCTGTCGCCTGACTTCCATCTGATCCCGCTGGCAACAATATTCAACGCATCGGAGGTGTTGGCTGTAAGAGCAATACGATCGGCGGATTCTGCATTGATGAGCTGCGCGATCATGGACTTGCACTCGGCAGACATCGGAAGGTCATACTGGTAGGTCTCCAGGCTTCCTTCCGATCGCCGATGCAGGTGGTCGGTCATTGACTTCACGACACGTGTGGAGAGGGGGGAGGTCCCGGCGTGATTCATGTAAATCTTTCCCTGCGCTGTGTGGGGAAAGGTTGCCCTCACCTGATCAATGGTCATCTAGTGCCGTTCCAACAAAATGATTGAAAGATTTCGTCGAGAAGTTCATGTTGGAATGAGCCCTGTGCCCCTTGTTTTATTTGATTGAGTTGGAGGGGCACTAGTCCTTTGGATCGATTCTGAGAATTGCACCGTTGCCAAATTCAGCCAGATAAACCTTACCGCCAGGATCCCTTCCGAAAGTCGAAACAAGTATTTGCCAGCGGCCGAGGGAAAAGGCTTCAGGCATGCTTTCCTTCGGGAGAGAGTCCTCAGGGAGCGGCAGTGCCCACAATCGCCCCGAAACGAAGTCGCCAAAAATGTAGAGACCCTTGAGTTGCGGAAAATCCTCTGCGAGATAGACGTAACCGCCGGTGATTGACTCACCTTCCTGATGTCCATACTCATAGACAGGATCGATCAGGTCATCCCGTTCGCAGTTGTCAGGAGGTTCAAAGCAATGTCTTCCTTCTCTCAATCGCCATCCGTAATTTCCTCCCCGTTCGACAATGCTGATTTCTTCCCATGCGTTTTGTCCGACGTCGGCCACCACAAGCCTCCCTGCGGGGTCGAATGAATAGCGCCAGGGATTCCGAAGGCCGATTGCCCATGTTTCGGGAAGGGCTGAAGGGTCTCCAATGAACGGATTGTCAGAAGGAATTGTATAGGCCGATGTATCGTTCGGTGTAACATCAATTCGAAGCATGCTTCCCAGCATGGTGAGTGCATTCTGCCCATGGTCGTGAGGATCGCCGGCCCAACCGCCGTCGCCCCAACCGATGTAAAGGTGTCCATCAGGTCCAAACGCCAGTTGCCCAGCGTTGTGGTTCTGATAGGGTTGCTGCACTTCCATCAGAACGCGCTCACCTTCGATGGTCGCCTGACGAAGGTCGCCAGGTTGTGCAAGAGTGACTTCGAGGATGCGGCTCACATCCACATCACCTTTCCGAACCGTCATGTTGAGATAAAAGAGTGGTTCTTTCGGAAACTCCGGATGAAAGGCCAGCCCAAGAAGTCCCTGCTCCGACACCGAAAGCACATCGTATGTCTTCACCACACCGTTTGTCCTTTGTGCCAGATCGAACCATTTCATCGTCCCCGCCTGCTCCAGAACGATCATTAGCTCCGGCCGTGACGGGTCAAACTGGATATCGGTCGGCCGGTTCAGGCCCGAAGCAACTGTGATCAGGGAAATCGCAACCCTCGCCCGGGAGGAATCCTTCCCGTCAAAAAGGGGCGGAGGCAAAGGAAGGGAGTTCTCCGCTTCATAGGTTCCGGAAAAAGTCGCGACGAGGGTCCTTCTCGTTTCGGAGCAACCGTGCACCGTCAGAGAAAACGCCATCAGACACAAAATTGAGTGGGATCGCATTGTCAGTCCCGGCATGATCATTCTTTCCAATGACGGATCGAACATAGGGAAAACAGGTGCGAATTGCAAAGGGGAGATGGAGCGACCGTTGCTTGGATGTCTCCCTTGTTGTAAGTTATTCCGTGATGAACATCGCGGAAATGGATTCTTGAAATCATTCCCTTCTCTTCTTTCACACCTCGAATGCTCTGAGTGTGGAAAGCGTCATGAACATTCGTTGCTTCAGACTGTTTGTCGCGAATGCGGAAGAAGCCTTCTTGCCCGCTATACATTGGATCGTGAACGGGGGGATGACCTGCGTTCGCGGGTTGCAGGGCGGCAGGCCAATCTCTGGAGGTATCGGGAACTCCTTCCGGTCGCAAAAGACGAGCACGTTGTCTCTCTCGGAGAGGGTTTCACTCCACTGGTTCGACTCAAGAAGTATGGGAGTGCTCATGGTTTTTCCAAACTCTGGTTGAAGGAAGAAGGAGTCAACCCGACCGGATCTTTTAAGGCCCGGGGCCTGTGTCTTGCGGTTTCCATGGCGCTGGAACTTGGCGCAAGAGATCTCTGTGTTCCGAGCGCGGGTAATGCCGGAGGGGCTCTGGCTGCGTATGCCGCGGCCGCCGGTGTGCCGGCACATGTCTACATGCCGGAGGATACCCCACAGATAAACATCCTGGAGTGCCGCGCCTATGGAGCAGACGTCCATCTTGTACGCGGCCTCATCAGTGATGCCGCCCACCAGATGAACCGTGACAGGAAGGAGGGATGGTTCGATATTTCTACATTGAAGGAACCATATCGGGTCGAAGGAAAGAAGACTCTCGGCTTTGAAATCGCAGAGCAGTTAGACTGGAAGCTTCCGGAGGTAATCATCTACCCGACCGGAGGAGGAACCGGACTCATTGGCATGTGGAAGGCCTTTAACGAAATGGAGGAGCTCGGTTGGATTGGGCCGGAGAGACCAATGATGGTTGCAGTCCAATCCTCAGGCTGTGCGCCGATCGTCAAGGCCTACGATTCCGGGGCCGAGTCGTCTGACTTCTGGGAGGGTGCGTCCACCCTCGCATCGGGGCTGAGAGTTCCAAAAGCATTTGCCGACAAACTGATCCTGAGGATATTGAGGGAGAGTGGTGGATGTGCCATAGCGGTGACCGACTCAGAAATCCTGACGGCGATCAAAGAGGTGGCCGCCCTCGAAGGGATATTGCTCTGTCCTGAAGGTGCGGCGACGATCCCTGCTCTTGTGGAGTTGGTGCGCAGGGGTGTAATAGACGGCGACACATCACTTGTGGTATTTAATACCGGATCAGGTCTGAAGTACCCTGAGGTTTTGGCGCAGATTGGCCTATAGAGGTATGCTTGCATCCTATGCATGGTGTGCATATTATATCAATGGAAGATTCCCGCAAGGTAACATTTGCACTGAGGGCACGTACAAGCAGCCCAATCTTCCAACCTATCAACAACCTCTGAACCGGAAATGGGTGAACAGGATACGAATTTTTTCATGGACAATATCTACATTATTGGCGCACTTGGAATTGCAATCTTCGGGTATCTTCTTGTTATCGTTCGCAGACGTTCCAGACAGAGATTCCTCCATAAGGACTGATCCTCCGGTCGTTTCACCTCTCCTTCTCACTCCGTCAGACCCGCTCTCTCAACGCTCACATGTGAAGGATTCTTCATGAAGCCGTTCATCCTTCTTTGCTCTGTCGTCTGGATGCTTGCATACACGGAGACCGGGTCTGCCCAACCATCCGGGAAGCATCACACATCTGTCCGGCTCGTTGCCAATGTGAAAGACATTCAGCGGGGAGGGACATTCCTGGTTGGCGTGCATATGAAAATGGATCCGGGGTGGCATACCTACTGGAAGAATGCCGGTGATGCAGGACTCCCGCCTGAGATTACCTGGACTCTGCCCGCAGAGATTAAAGCAGGTGAGATCCTCTGGCCCCTTCCGCACAAGTATGCCGAGGCGGGTGATGTGTTGACTTACGGTTATGAAAAAGAAAACATGCTCATCATCCCGATGAGCGTGGGGTCTTCATTCAACGCCTCTCAGGCAACCATCAAAGCTGATATCAACTGGTTGGAATGTGAGCTTGTGTGCATTCCGGGGAGCGGGTCATCATCGCTGGTCCTGCCCGTAACGACCGGCGCTTCGACCGCGGACAATTCAGATCTTTTTGCGAGCTATCTCGGATCAGTTCCGAAACCGTTCAAGGAAAATGGAGATGTTACCCTCACTTCGACAGTCGATAGCAAGGGACTATTGCTGAGTCTGAAGGGAAAGGAAATTACAAAAGCTGATTTCTTCCCCGAATCCTCATCTGAACTGGAAATTGGCAGGACGAACGTTCAAGTTGTCGACAATGAAATCAGGCTTCGGGTTCCCTTGCGCCTTTACGCGCGTGGCGTTGCTCCCCAAGCGGTTCGTGGAGTCATTGTTTATTCGATTTCGGGACAACAACGATCCGCCGAGGTTGAAATTCCGCTGACGCCGGAGATGGTCTCGGGACTACGGGTCATCGGCGAGAAGGAGGAAGGAAGCCTTCTTGACCGTGAGTTCCTGATCGATGATACAGGGGAGGGTGGCGGACCATTGTATCTCTATATCCTTTTTGCGGTTGCCGGTGGATTGCTGCTGAATGTGATGCCCTGTGTGCTGCCGGTAATTGGGCTCAAGGTG
>DAIPLH010000144.1:5810-7227 GCA_036769325.1 Bacteroidota bacterium | reverse complement strand
CCCGTTAATCGGTTAACAGTTAGCCATTGACCGTTAGTGATTAACCGTTTTTCCTACATTAGCCTTTCCTTCTCCCTCAAATCCTGATGATCAGTCCCGCAGTGAAATCCCCCTGAAGGATCGGAACCCCGCCGCTGACCCCGACACCCGAGCCGCTTGTTCCGAAATAAAGTCCCGCGCCTGCAAAATACAGCGGCGCCATGATCCGTGCCTGCAGTCGTAATCCGAGCCGGTCGCTGAAATAGACTTTGGCTCCTGCACCAAGAGTGACAGCAAAACGCCAGATGTCGTCCGCCTTGATCATCGATCCGTTAGACAGCGGAGCATCGGAGCCCTGGTACAGCACTGCTCCGATTGTCACCGCCCCGAATGGCTCCACCTTTCCCCCCTTTTGAATTGACCGTATGTAGCCGATCTGCATATAATGCGTGGATACTTCAACGTACTCGCTGGCATACGCGGCGAATCCGGCGTTCTCTATGACAATCTTTGCTTCGGAAGGAAAGTAGACATAGAGCAATTCGATATCAAAATCTGGCCGGACCTCGAAGTCGATTGTCCCTCCAAAGTTGACCCCGTCTTTGGTGGAGATGTATCCGCCGTAGGTGTTAGTTCGAGTGTTCCACTGGAAGCCACCGAATGGAGTAATCTCTATCTTCGCGCGATCCCTCCTTTGCTGGGCAAAACAGATGCTCGAGAGAGATACGAAGAGCGCAACTAGTGAAATGACGCAGAACATTGTGGTACGCATTTGTCTTCCCTGGAAAGGTGTGGATTACAGATGTGAGATGCCAGATTTCAGATTTGAGATTTCGGATTAACAGAGTCGTTGACCAAGGGAATAAAAACATTAATCACTAACCGTTAACTATTAGTCATTAACCGTTTTTTCTACCCCCGCCTCACCGCAGCAACCCCAGCTTCCTCGTCTCCACAGACTCACCTGCCCGCAACCAATAGTCCCGACAAGAAACGTCGGGATTATCGAAGCAAAACAAGTTTCTTCGTTTGAACGAAGTCAGTTGTTAGTAGTCGACAAAAATACACTCCGCTCGGTTGCCCGGTCGCATCCCATTGGACGGTGTGTGAGCCTGCCTCTCGATTCCCGGAGACCAACGTTGCCACTTCCTCGCCGAGGAGATTGGAGATCTTAAGGCTGACCTAACCCGACTTTGGAATTGAGAAATTGATCGTCGTGCTTGGGTTGAAAGGGTTGGGATGGTTCTGAGACAATATAAACTCCTGTGCAACCGGGCCATCATCTGCCGATATGTATGTCACGCCGCCATTTGTTGTATGAAAAACAGCAGCCTCAGTAATGGGAGATCCTCCAACCAGGTACCCTGTGTCCACACTCAGGAGGAAAGCACCTGTGAGTATGGTAAACGCCTCACCCATTGGGAGGACCGCCGGCGTC
>DAIPLH010000144.1:0-5800 GCA_036769325.1 Bacteroidota bacterium | reverse complement strand
GGGCAGCATACGGATCAAACTGGGGCGAAGTCGTGGATCCGTATACAACGCCTATCAGGCTGTTTTCGGCGAAGCACACTCCATTGAGCAGGGTCGAGCTTGAAGAGAACTGTATCGGCACCCAATCTTTTCCTACGCTTGTGGTCTTGTAGACGATTGCGGTCCCGCCTGTTGTCACCCCGGATACGTAGGCGGTTGAATCATCGGCGATAGACACTCCCGTGAAATTATCAACTTCCGGAAAGTCGTGCTGTTCCCAGTTTTCACCGCCATCGGTCGTCCGGAGTATGACGCCGGATATGCTCTGATTGATCGACTGATACCCAACAGCGTACCCCACCGATTGGTCTAAGAACTCAACAGACCGAAGGCTCACAATTGAATCCGAGATTCCGGAAACAACCCAGGTCATTCCTCCGTCTGTTGTCCTGAGGATCTCAGCCTGCTCAACCCCGGGTGTTGTGGAAATCGTCACCCAACCGCTATCAAGGCTCACGAACGAAAGACCCAGCAAATAATATGTACTCTCTGGAAGTGCTCCCCAGGTGTTCCAGGTGCCCCCATTGTCTGTACTCTTCAGGAATAATCCACCATAGGTCTCTCCCTCTGTCAAACCGATCCTCCTGAAATAATCTGCGCGGGCTGATTCAGCAGGGCTCCCTCCGGGTAGCAAAGAGTGAGTAGAAGAGACATCTGGCACCGGAAGTGAAGAGTTGTATGCACCTGCGATATATCCTTCGCCATTTTCAAACATCCGGACGGACACAAGGGAGCGGGACGAGTCGGGGACCTGGACAAGTTCCCATGTCGTTCCTCCATTCGCAGTGCGTACTGCTCGCCCAGAAAACCCGGTGTAATAACCAGAGGCAACGCCATTGTCTACCGATGAGAAGCTCACGGAGAGCAAAAGCGAAACATCCGGAGGGACAGGCTGTGAAATCCATTGAGCAGAAACATTCAGGGAGCCGAAGACGAACAGATGAAGTATCAGTCTCGCATAGCTCATTTGAGTTCTCCTGTAGCGTTCCTGCCATGTGTCATCAACCACTGAAGACTTATCATCGGAGTAATATCAGCTTCCTCGTCTCCACAAGCTCCCCTGCGTGCAACCGATAGTCCCGACAAGAAACGTCGGGATTATCGAACCAAAACAAGTTTCTCCGTTTGAACGAAGTCAGTTGTTAGTAGTCGACAAAAATACACCCCGCTCGGCTGCCCTGTGGCGTCCCATTGGACGGTGTGCGTACCTGCGTCCCGATTCCCGGAGACCAATGTTGCTACTTCCTCCCCGAGAAAGTTGAAGATTTTCAAACTGACTTCAGCCCGATTCTGAATTGAGAAACTCATGGTTGTGCTTGGGTTGAAGGGGTTGGGGTAATTTTGTGAGAGAGTGAACTCCAAGGGGATTGGATCTGCGATTTGGTCCACATCAGTAGTGCCACCCAGCAACCCATCGGCTCCTACCCTCTGTGCGTAAATGTCATAACCACCTGTCTGAGAGAAATTTCGACCGTCAACCCAGGCAATGATTGTTCCTCCACTCCCATCAGCTTCCATAACTGTCTCAACTTGTTCGGACATCGCCGTCGATATCGGAACTGATCCCGGATCCCACCAGACGAAACCTTTCGACGAAACCCTCTGCGCATGGATATCAGGCGAATAGGTTCCGCGCTCATCCCACCAGGACACTATTGCTCCTCCATCATCATCCGTTACCAGCGTAGGGAGAAACTGCCCTGCTACTGCAACACCAAGAGGAAATCCGTTCGGGAAGACCGGATTGCCACCGGGATCCACAGTTTGAGAATAGACTGTCCACTCCTGCCCAGCTCTCGAATCATCCCAAACAACAATTGCTCCTCCACCCCCGGTTCCAACAACTTTTGGGCGACGATGGTTTCCCGAGATGCAACAGATATCGACTCCCGTTTGATCCCACATGATGTTCCCGCCACTATCCAATCGTTGAGCATTAATTCCAACACACGTCGCATTGGATTGTTGCCATGCGACAAGCATTCCTCCTTCGTTGTCCGCCTCAAGGTATGGCGCCCATTGAAACCCCCCATTGTCGGCAACCAGCAGACCGTCAACCGCCCATACCAGATTCCCAGATGAATCTATATGCTGTGCGTAGACCTTTGGAAGCTGAACCGTACGATCATCAGTCCATATCACAAATGCCCCCCCAACACCATCTCCTATCGCGCTGATTTCATCCTCGTCCCTGTCGAGAGTTGTAACCGGGATTCCATTTGGCGCCCAGAGGGAGACTCCGGCGCTGCTTACTCGCTGTGCGTAGAGGTCAGGGTCCCCAACTACACGACCATCAACCCAAACAACAATGGCTCCGCCTTGTCCGTCGGCGACAAGACGAGGATCTCCCTGCCCCTCGACAGCTCCGCAGACAAGTATTCCATCCAAATCCCAGAGGGCACTACCATCCGCTCCAATCTTTTGGGCATAGATATCAGGATTGGATGTACCATTTCGGTCATCAGTCCACACCAGAATGGCACCCCCTAGACCGTCAGGAACTACCTGAACCTGACGTTGTGAGTAATCAACATCACAAACAGGAATGCCATTGAGCTGCCATACCCTGTTCCCCTGCCAGTCAATCCTCTGCGCGTAAATATCATCAAGTCCGGCCCTTTGATCCTTCCATGCAATGATCGCACCACCGACTCCATCGGTGCAAATGTCTGGCTGATCCTGTGTGTTCACCTCTGTGCAAATCGGGTTGTTAACAAACGGATCAGTGGACCATTGCGAATGCAATGTTGGCGTAAAGACAACGAAGAACAGGCAAATCAAATTTCGCATACGTTGCCCTCTATTGTGGAATTTTCCTGACCGAGGAGTTGGGGAGGCTGTACCAGGTGGATGCTTAGGTTCAGCACATCATCGTAGCAACACCAGCTTCCTCGTCTCTACAAAGTCGCCGGCTTGCAGCCGATAGAAATACACGCCGCTCGGTTGCCCGGTTGCATCCCAGGTTACATCATGGAATCCTGCTTCCTTTTTCTCATTCATGAGCGTAGCAATGTGACGGCCGAGGATGTCATAAATACGAATCGATACAAATTCGTAACCCGTAATCTGAAACCGAATCTGTGTTGTTGGATTGAAGGGATTAGGATAATTTTGCTCGAGAACGTAGTCTTGCGGATGAGTATTCCCGAAATCGTCGACAGACGTAATCGGACCGCTGCTTCGAAATACGCCAGAACCGAGCGTCGAAACGTACAAATATCCGGATGAATCAAGAGACAAAGTCGTGAATGAGAGATTTGTCAAGCCAGAATTAATCAGTTCCCAGCTCCCTCCCTGATCAGTGGATCGATAGATCCCCGTCCCCAAACCCAAACTGAAGGCCATGGCAAAGAGCATTCCCTTTGACTCGATCAATGAAGTCACAGCAAAATCCAGAAGCCCCATTCGCGACCAATTCTCACCGTCGTTGGTAGAGCGAAAGGCACCACTCAAACCCTCTTTATATCCTACTCCTGCAAGGAGGTCGCCCTGATCAGATCTTGCGATCACATTAATATAGCTTGGTACGACATAACGGTAGAGCCAGCTGTCGCCACTGTTTGTCGATTTGAATAGCCCTAACTGGGTCCCGGCGAGAATCGATCCTGCGTCGGTTGCCGCAATGGAATAACAATGAAGACTCGTGAGACCATTGTTTATCTGGACCCAGCTCAATCCACCATCGGTCGATCGATAGACACCCTCATTCATCGTACACGCAAAGATATGGCCAAGCGCGTTGACCGCAATCCCATTGACTGCGTATTGCTTTTCAAACACCCGGATCCAGTTTATGCCCCCATCGCTGGACAGATAGACTCCGCCGGTTCCGCTTTCGAAACCTGTTGCTCCAGCCAATAGATTGTCAGAACTATCTAATGCGAAGGTATTTACGCGTATGGGCAGCATATTGGTTTCATTCCAGTGAGTACCGCCATCGGTGGAGAACTGGATTCCGATATCGTCAGTCCCGGCAAAAAGCGTTCCTTCAATGCCATTGTAAAGCGAACGAACGTTCGAAATTGCAATACCGTCGTTCGACACGCCCCACGTACTTCCGTCATCGTGGGATCGAAACAGGCCGGTGGTGGGAGTGGCCGCGAAAAGGACGCCGTCGGACCCGCGCCCGAGGTGGTCAACGCTATGCTCAAGTGAATCAACACGTGTCCACTCGCCCACACTGTCCGTCGACACGTAGATTTCTCCTCCACTTGTTCCA
This sequence comes from Bacteroidota bacterium, assembly GCA_036769325.1. Classification (GTDB taxonomy): domain Bacteria; phylum Bacteroidota; class Ignavibacteria; order UBA10030; family UBA6906; genus DAIPLH01. The sequence continues at coordinate 1,542 of DAIPLH010000144.1, read as the reverse complement.
GCAAAAATTCGATGGGCGGAATCAAGGACGACGGTATTAATGCCGAGATTGGAAAGCCCCAAAGAGACCCATGTTTCACCATTGTCAGTAGATTCAAACACGCCAGGGTACGCTCCAACCACTAGAGTGTTGCTCGAATCAATATCAATCCAAGCGCTTGTACCCGAGGGGAATGAGCTGAGTTCTGTCCAGGATTCACCGCCGTCGGTACTACGAAACAGAGAGCTCCCACCAACAAAGGTATCGTCGAGTGAATTAACGGCCATCGAAGAGACAGTTGAGAGATTGAGGCCATTGGTCAATCGAGTCCAGTTGAACCCGTTATTCGTCGACCGATGTAGACCATTCGACCAGGTTCCCGCAAACAGTTCACCTTGAGAATTTGAGATCACACCAAAAATATGGATTCCAGATAGTCCGCTGAGTCTCCATGTCTCGCCCTGATCGGATGTGGTCCACACACCCCCACTGGTTCCAGCGAAGATGTCGCCGAGCGGTGCCTGGGCAAGGGCACTAACCAAACGGGACTCAAGCCCGAATATGCTCCAAGTCAATCCGTTGTCCTCTGATGAATACAGACCATTTTCAGTACCAGCCAGGATTTTCTGGTCGAAGAGCTGGGTCGTAACATACGCGCTCCCTCCATAGGGTCCTCTGGTCCGCTCCCAGAAGGTCTGAGACAGTCCCTCGGTTGAGATTAGAAGAAAAAGGGACGCAACAATAAGGACTCTTGAGCTCATTCGCTGGGTATCCATTTTGACGGATTAGCCTGATCCAGATAATGATTCAATAGTGTGTTTCTCCTTGGATAGGCATTTGAAATCGGCAGTTTATTTTTTTGTTGCCCCGACTGTCAAGAAAGGTTCTCAGGACGCACACTATTTGAAGGCCGACGCGTGGATTGGTTCGGTGGGGAGTTGCCTTTGAAGAGTGGGCTCAGGCGTTCTTAGGAGGATTCCACACACAAGAAAACATGACGACTGCCAACTAATGACCATTGGTTACTCGTTAATCGGTTAACGATTAACCATTAACCGTTAATCGTTAACCGTTTTTTCTACCCCGCCTCATTTCAACAACACGAGCTTCTTCGTCTCCACAAAATCCCCGGCCTGCAGCCGGTACACATACAACCCGCTTGCAAGTGTGGCCCCCTCGAGTTTCACCTCATGGTACCCCGCCTCCTGCCCTTCATCCACGAGCACGGTGACCCTTTGGCCGAGCATGTTGAAAACTTCGAGCATCACGTGTGCCTGTTGCGGCAACCCATATCTGATGGTGGTCGATGGGTTGAACGGGTTAGGATAGTTCTGGTTCAGACTGAACACCGCAGGGATCTGTTCCTCATCACCTACGTGTGTGATCACCACTGCAAAGCTCCACACCTCACTGAACTCTCCCCAACCTGCATCGTTGTGTCCCCTGACCCTCCAGTAGTAGGTCTGGTTATTCTGAAGTGGTGATGCAATCGAAATCGTGTCTGTTCCTGCAGAGTCAACGCTTGAACCCGTAAAGGCCGAATTATCCGCCCACTCAAACCAG
>DAIPLH010000500.1:0-2053 GCA_036769325.1 Bacteroidota bacterium | reverse complement strand
CAAAGAAAGCTGACAATACGTTCTGTGTGCCATACACCGAGGATACACATTCCCTTAATTCCTTCCTCAGGTGTTGCACTTCATTATTGAACTCGTGAATGATGATTCATGAATGATGGGGTATCATTTGTAGAGCGAGACTCCAGTCTCGCTTATTCGGAACAAACAAAATCACAATGTGGCTACTAAATTTATAGAAAGATGAACGTATGGGAAAAGTGTTGAAGGGGATTTCCTGTTATCTGGGTCTTGCTATCGCCCTCGCAACGATGCCTGTGAACGCACAGTGGTATGAGGAACCATTCCCCACATCGGAGAGCCTTTTCAAAGTGGCCTTTTTTGACACAACGACGGGTTGGATTGTGGGAAGCGAGGGCCTGTATCGGACTGTTACCGGAGGGTTAGCCTGGACACTTCGCGACCCTATGGGCTCAAGCCTTGTCCTGTGTGTACGTGATTCATCAACGGTTTTCCACGCGCCAGGAATGATCCGCAGAACCACCGATGTTGGCGCAACGTTTGCGACAGTCGATTCGGGTGGACATTATTACAGCGACATGCAGTTCGTTACATCTCAGGTCGGCTATGCTGCCGGCGCTATCACTCCGGCTTTTCCCCGCTATGGGATGATGCTGAAAACCACCGATGGTGGAGGCTCATGGTTCACTGTCTCGACAATTACGGAACCGTCTGAATTCAGGGGTGTATCGTTTGTGAGTGAAGAGGAAGGATGGGCCATTACATACTATGGGACCATCTACCACACCATTGATGGTGGAGTATCATGGGTGGTTCAGGATTCGGCGCTAACATCCCGGGCGATGCGGGACATCCAGTTCACATCGCCTGACAGCGGGTGGGCCATAGGCGGTCTTTCCGGGGTATCCAGGATTCTTCAAACAACCAATGGGGGAGTGACGTGGGAACTCTATGACACGCAAACCCTCATCGGATCCAGTCTGCGGGAAATCGGTATGGTGGATTCCAGAACGGGCTTCATTGTCGGCGTTGCCTATGGTCCTCCGACAATTGTAGGGACCCTGAACGGAGGCCAAACCTGGCATGGGAACTTAGAATATCCTGAACGCCGGGGCGGGTTTGAGTCGATCTCAATGGTTGACGCGCAGCATGGATGGGCAGTTGGTTCTGGTGCCGTCAGTTATCTTTACAGAACCAACAATGGAGGAGCCACGTGGGTTCCACCCGGGGGAGAAAGGCCGGTTCGATTCATGCTTGGTCAGAACTACCCGAATCCATTCAATAGCCAAACAAGAATAAGCTACTCAGTCGGTAGTCGGCAGTCGACAGTCCTGAAGGTGTTCGATCTCCTTGGCCGGGAAGTGGCCACGCTTGTGAACGAGGCGAAGGATGCAGGTGCGCATAGCGTTTCGTGGGACGCGGCGGGACTATCGAGCGGCGTGTATTATTACAGGATGCAGGCGGGAGGCTATGTGGAAACAAGGCGGCTGGTGCTTGTCAGATGAGGGTCTGTAGTCCGTAGTCAGAAGTCCAGCCTGCCTCACGTTGATCTTTTTTCGGTCGGGGAGCGTAATCCGTAATCTGAAATCTGTAATCTGCCTTCCTGCCTCACACCGGCCCGCACCCGTTTGCAACTCCTTCCCGAGTACGCTATATTTGACGCAGCGCATTCCTCACTACGCTTTTCACCTTGCACGATTGAGCCAGCCCACATCGAGTGCATTTGATCCGAAGAATCAGAACTTCGCAATAACGAACCAAACCGGAAGCACGGCAGGTTTTTTGTAAGCGGGAAGAGAGATCTTCCGCCAGTTCCTTGCATATTCGATCGCCGCACGACGAGAAGGCGATTTGTTGGTCAAGCATCCATCCGCCGGAAAGGCAAAATGTGGTACAATCAATACTGAAGAGAGTAGGAAGTTTTTTCAGGAAACTCACCGGAAATGCTGAACAATCCCCCAAGCCCCCCCCTCAAGGACAACGTTCAGCTGATCAGCGACCAAAGCAAACCGGATCCCACCGAAGGGCACCGGGTACCCAGGAACGACAACGGTCCGGAACGGACCGGACACAT
>DAIPLH010000143.1:0-7250 GCA_036769325.1 Bacteroidota bacterium | reverse complement strand
CTTCATGACCAAGGTATTCGAGATTGATCCTCGCGGGGCAATCCAGGCCTTTTCCACTATGATGCGGAAAAACATTGCAATGCCGGGCGGCGCAATGGATGATGGAAAAGATCATCAGATCTTCTCGCGTTACGCGCGTGTCGCTCAGAACATCGGGGTCTACACAATCAGCGACTATGCAGATATCATCCGGGATCTCGTCAGACACTGGCGCATCGAAACACTGCAGGGGCTGTCAGATCAGGCGGCGCAGGCTCAGGATTATCTTTGCTCGCTTCCCGACCGATACGACAGGCTCGCCCAGCGTGTTATTCAACGCGAAGCGGAAGCATTCAGCTGGATTCTTGACCGGGAGCCCGTCCCGGCCCGTTGATTCTCAGGCTTGCCTAACGACGGGGCTTGCCCAACGACATGCTTGCTCAATGACCGGGCTTGCTTAACGACCAGGCTTGCCTAACGAACAGGCTTGCTCAACAACCAAGGCTTGCTTAACGACAGGGCTTGCTCAACGACAGGGCTTGCTCAACGACAGGGCTTGCTCAACGACAGGGCTTGCCCCAACGGACAGGCTTGAATTTCCAGTGTCTCCTCCCTATCCTTCCTCCGTGAACCGAACGTCACGCAGTATCATCCCTTTCCTCCTTCTCCTGGGTACGCCTCTTCAATCAACCGGCCAGCAGGCTGACATGCAGTTCGACCACCTCACCGTGGAAGACGGACTGTCAAGTCTGACCGTTCTTACTCTTGTTCAGGATCGACAAGGCTATATCTGGTTTGGAACGGATGACGGTCTGGATCGCTACGACGGCTACAGCTTTCAGTCGTACCGTGCAATCAGAGGGGACTCCACATCACTTTCAAACAGCGGTTGCATCGGCATGACCACCGACAGTGCCGGCAACCTGTGGGTTTCAGGTGGTCAGGATATCCTGAACCGCTACGACCGGACGACGGATTCCTTTGTGCGCTACAAGATCAAAGGGCCTGAGGGGATGCCGCCCGACTTCCAGCTTGGCATCGGCACCATTCAGGCCGACGAGAGCGGGAAAATCTGGCTCACTTCCAACTTTGGCCTCGGCGTGCTCGACCCTCACACCAATGAGACAAGATTCTACACCCACGATTCCACGGATGAACACTCCCTGGCCGGGAACTCCGTCCACGTGGTTCGTTCCACCGGAAAGGGACTGCTATGGGTTGGGACTTCGAAGGGAATGAACCTCCTCGACCCCGCCACAGGATTTGTCAGAAGGTACTCCTCGAAAAGCAACAAGAATCTCACGGCTGAGCAGGATATTATCTACACGATCGCGATCGACAGCTCAGGTACCCCCTGGTTTGGCACATACAATGGACTCCTTCGGTTCGACCGGGAGTCGGACTCCTTTCTCCCGTTTCACGGCAGGATCGAACCGGGCATTGATCTCGGGACAAAGGCCTTCATTACATCACTCTACTGCGGAGCTGACGGGACGCTCTGGATCGGGACCCAGTACCAGGGGCTGATCCGTCTCCACCCGTCAACCGGACGCTACTCGCAACACACGAACGATGAGACCAATCCGCGGTCGATCAACAGCAACCGAATAACCTATCTCCTTGAGGACAGATCGGGAGTCTTCTGGGCCGCGACCTACCGGGTTGGAATCAACAAGTACGACCGGCGTCGCGATCCGTTCATTCATTATCCCATTAAGGGCTCGATCTATGCTGTCCTCCGGGACGTCCGGGGCGGTCTGTGGTTCGGTGCCACCGGAGCACTCTACAGGCAACAACCCGGTGCGAAGACCCCGGATGTTCTTGTCCCCAGGACTGCATCATCGCGCGGGCTGAGGGGACCTGAGATCTATTCTTTCCTTGATGACCCCGATGCCAATATCTGGGTCGGAACCAACGCAGGGCTTGAACGATATCTGAGCGACAGAGACCGATTTGTCTTCTACGACATTCAGCACGCCATCAAACCAAACAATCCCACTGTGAAGTCCATCCTCAGGGATCGCGACGGAACGCTGTGGCTGGGAACCTATGTCCCGGACCTTGTCCATCTCAATCCCGTCACCGGCAAGTACACGATATACAGCCATGATCCCGGGAACCCACGTTCCCTGCCATCCGGAGAGATCTGGTCTCTCTTCCGCGATTCGAAAAACCGCCTCTGGATCGGGACATTCGGAGGTGGTCTGGGACAGTACCACGATTCCACGAATTCATTCACGACATTTCTAAACTCAAAGGATGATGAGAATTCCCTGGCAACCAATGTAATCTATTCGATTGCAGAGGACCCGAAGGGAACCCTCTGGTTTGGTACCTTCGGGGCAGGACTGAATTCCTATGAACCGGAGACAGGAAGATGGACATTGTACAACGTCCAGGACGGACTCCCCGACAACTTCGTGAAAACAATCATTCCTGACAGTCACGGCAACCTGTGGCTCAGCACCGACAAAGGGCTTTCGTACTTTGACCCTTCGCGCCGGGTCTTCCGCAATTTCAAAGCGAAGGATGGCCTGCATGGCAACATCTTTCTGTCCGGCAGCGCGTTTCGGGCCGCCGACGGAAGGCTGTTCTACGGCGGAATGGAGGGCGTGACGTCCTTTCATCCTGACAGTCTGAAACAGAAGACGTATGTTCCTCCTGTGGTCATCAACAGTTTCAAGGTACTGGAGAAAGACACACCACTGCCGCAGGATGATCCTATGACGATCGAGCTGGCGTACAACGAGAACTCCTTCTCCTTCGAATTTGTCGCCCTCGATTATTCGCTTCCGGCGAAGAACCAGTATGCGTACATGCTGGAGGGTCTCGACAATGCCTGGATCGCAGCCGGAACCCGGCGTTATGCGAGCTACACCAAAGTCCCTCCCGGCAACTACACCTTCCGGGTCAAGGGCTCGAACAGCGACGGAATCTGGAATGAAGAGGGCGTTTCCCTTGCGATCTCGGTTGTCCCCGCGTTCTGGCAAACATGGTGGTTCAGGATTGCGGCGCTCTCGCTGCTGATCGGAGGAATCGCGGTCGTCTATCAATACAGAGTCAGGCGGCTGCTGGAGATCGAACGGCTGAGGGTTCGCATCGCAAGCGACCTGCACGACGATGTCGGGTCATCCCTCACAAAAATCTCCCTGCAGAGTGAGCTGATCCAGGAAGGGATCGATCCTGCCGAACAACAGAACTACCTCCGGAACATCGCGGCGATGAGCCGTGACCTCGTGACGGCCATGAGTGATATTGTCTGGTCAATTGATGCCCGGAATGACACGGTGGATAGCCTGCTTGACAAGATGCGCAGCTTTGGTGCGGGCACGCTCTCCACACTCGACATCGACTTCACCCTTGTCACTTCCGGGCTTGATCCCAAAAAGAAGCTTCCGGTGGACGTCCGCGAGAATCTCTACCTGATCTATAAGGAGGCAATCAACAACATCGCAAAACATGCCGGAGCATCCCGGGTTGACGTCAGCCTTGAGAAGGGAACGGACGGTTTGCTCATGACGATACGCGACAACGGAAAGGGGTGGGAAGGCGCTGCCCGCCCTTCCGGTCACGGGACAAAGAACATGAAAATGAGGGCAGACCGCCTCGACGGAACCCTTGAAATCAAGAAAGACCATGGGACCGTAGTTGCGTTGAAAACGCGAAGCCTGTGAAGCCTCAGTATTTTCAACCTTTTCTCCCCCCATACTTATGTAGCTTCGTACTGTGTCGAAAATGACGAGATTGGAACCATGATTACACTAGGAATTGTTGAAGACGACAAAGACATACGAACCGGACTTCAGAAATATCTGAGTCATCAGAGCGACCTCCTGTGCGACGTTGCTGCGGGGTCGGTCGAAGAGTTCCTGGAGAAGACCAGAGATACGGAACTGCCCGATGTCATTCTCAGCGATATAGGACTACCGGGCATGTCTGGAATTGACGGGATCCGTCTTATCAAGGAGAAGGACCCGGAAGTCGATATCATCATGGTCACGGTTTACAATGACTGGCAAAAGATTTTCGACTCGCTTAAAGCAGGCGCGTCGGGCTACCTGGTGAAGAACACTCCTTTGACCGAGATCAAAAAGGCCATTGAGACTGTGCACAATGGCGGCTCTGTGATGTCGCCCGAGATTGCGCGGAAGGTCATGGAGTTTTTCGGTCCGTCTCCAGCGCAGCACGAAAAACCAGGTGAAGCGGTCCTTACGCCAAAAGAAAAACAGATCGTCATCGGACTGGTGGATGGGCTCAGCTACAAGCTGCTTGCCGACCGGATGGATGTGTCGATTGATACCATCAGGTTTCATATTAAGAACATCTACAAGAAACTCCACGTCAACTCGAAGACTGAAGTGATCAGCAAGTCGCTGCGCGGGGAAATATAGAAGAGAAGTCGGAACGCGGAACGCGAAACGCGGAAGTTGGTCCATTCAGTCGGGTCAGACTATACAAGTCCGTCAGTCTATTCAACCTGGTCAGTCATACAGAAGATCGTCGGCACCGGAGACCTGAGACCAGAAACAGGAGTCAGAAAACTGGATTGACTCTAATAATTTTTCTGCGCTGATTCAATCACTCCTACAAATTCTCAATTGAAAACAACGAAGTTTCCAGAATGGGGTACCGGAAAACAGGAGCCTCTTTCCCCCTCGCGATAGCCAAAGTTCTCTGGCTTTTTGGAATACTGTTTCTCTCGTGCAGTCCAAATGAGCCAGGTGATCCGCCAGGCGGACCTTCACCTCCGGCTCTCCCTATCAAAGACCGGATATTCTTCGTTTCCAATATTGGAATTCCCGGCGGGGCACTGCATGTGTTCTCGATGAAGCCCGATGGTTCGGACATCATGCAGGTCACACATCCGGATACCAACTCCCACGGTTGGATCACCTCATATAACTCCGTATCGATTTCACCAAACCTCTATCAATTGGCATTCGCGTGGGAGTGGGCGAATGTCCTTGATGACTACTTCAATCTGACAATTTCAGACACGGGTCTTGCAAACCTGGATCAGTGGATCAATTGGTGTTATGCGGGGACAGTGTGGTCTCCCGATGGAAGGAACGTGGCGTATTCACAACCACCACCCGGTGGGTTTGCGCAGAATATATAGTCGTCCCTGCCGAGGGGGGATTGTCGACAACGATAACCCGTTTTGGGTACAACGCCCCCGTGGACACCGGAGCTGCCCCCTTGCAATGGATTGCAGATTCAACAATTCTCGTGTGTGTCACCATAGACACGCCAGCCACGGGCTCTTGGTTTCATGTATGCGAACTGGGGCTTGACGGGAGGATCACGCGTTGGATCCTTTCAGACAGTTTGAACTGGTACACCGCAGCAAAGCTCTCTCCGGGTGGAGACAAGCTCGCATACATCTATAGACCCAAAGGACCTCCAAGGACGGGTATTGGTGTCGCTACACCCGACGGAGGAAACAAATTGGAAATCCTTCCGGAGTTGGACCTCCAACTCGACGGAATAGGTTATCATAGAATTCTCTGGTCGCCGGAAGGCGATCGGATTGCCGTCTCAGCCGGGAAATGGATTCTCGCTGTCAACCCGGACGGGACCGAGATCGATACCGTTCTTGCCACATCCGATTCGCTTTGGGTTGAGATCTGTGATTGGAAATGATATCCGACTTCCGGCTTCCGATTTCTGCCCTCTACCCTCTATCTTCTACTTTCGCGGTTAGCGTTCCGCGTTCCAACTTCTATGTTCAGGCCGCTCCTACGGAGCTTTCGACATTGATAAGCCAGGGCTGGTTCCTACCAACAGGCCGTCCCTAACGGGACTTTAGACTTTCTTTATAGAGTGTCGGATCTTCGCGTTCCGCGTTCCGACTTCGCGTTCGGCGTTCCGCGTTGCATTCCCCATCTTTCGCGTTCCGCCTTCCGCGTTCCGACTTCCGCGTTCCGTCTACCCTCCTGCCTCTTGCAATCCATTCTCCCGCCCTCCATTTTCATGTAGGTCCCGCGCAAACGATTCTCCTTTACTCCCACATACATATGCGGTCGTGCAATGAACATTTGTGATATACATTGCATCACGTTTCACCGAAGACCGGAATCCAAACACACTACTTACTTCACAAAGGAGAATCCATGAAAACGAAACCTGCTCACCGTGCGGTCATTATCCTCTTCGCACTTCTTCTCGCAGCGACCGGCGCTACGGCCGGACCCAATGACGGCACCTCACAGGTGGAGCGTGGCAAGTGGCTTGTCAATCTCGGCGGATGCCATGACTGCCACTCCCCGAAAACCAATAGTCCGGCGGGCCCCGTACCGGACGAAACGCGCCTACTCTCGGGAGCACCCGCCCATACGACTGTTCCTGAGATCCCCAAAGGGATGGCTTCAATGGATCCTCAGCGCTGGGGTGTTTTGAGCAACCTTGACCTCACAGCCTGGGCAGGACCGTGGGGCGTCAGCTTCCCCGCTAACCTGACCCCGGATGTTGAGACAGGCCTCGGGAGCTGGACGGAAGAGATGTTCATGAAGGCGATACGGACCGGAAAGCACATGGGCGAAGGGAGGCCGATTCTTCCACCAATGCCCTGGCAGAACTTCGCACTTCTGGAGGACGAGAACCTGAAGGCAATCTTCGCGTATCTCCGATCGATTCCTGCAATCAGCAACGTAGTTCCTGAACCCATGCCGCCGCAGGAAACCAGCGCTCAATGAAATCCCCATTGATGTGTTTCACCGGTTTGTTCGTGATCCTGTTTGCTTGTGCCGCCGGACTCCATGGCGGCACAAGGTACCAGGGAGTATCAATGACGGATGGCGGGACGATTTCAGGTACATTGCGCCTTTCCGGGAACATTCCGCAGTCTCGGGTCCTGAAGATCTCTAAGGATGAGAAATGGTGCGGCCCCTTGAAGCGATCTCCGCGGGTTGTGGGAATCAACGGAGGCCTGGCCAACGCGGTGATCTCGCTTGAGTCTATCGGACAGGGAAAGCGTTGGAAAGATTCCCGGAAGAGTCTTCTGACACAGTCCGCGTGCGAGTTTCAACCTCACATCGTCCTGCTTCCCGCGGGCTCGACGCTTGACATCGTCAACGAAGATCCCCTGCTCCATAACGTCAGAGCGAGCGACAGAAAGGGAAAGACCGTGTTCAATATTGCACAACCGGTAAAGGGTCAGCGTTTTTCTGTAAAGCCGGAGAAGCTCAGCGAGCCGGGAATCTATGAGGTCTCATGCGACGCCGGTCATCCGTGGATGTCGGCTCACATTGTCGTCATGGAGCACCCCTACT
>DAIPLH010000499.1:0-2057 GCA_036769325.1 Bacteroidota bacterium | reverse complement strand
CAAAGACGACGTGAAGATAGAAAACGACGAGAGGGATCATGTGCTGGTTCTTCCTGCGATCAGTATCTAGTCAACCTGCTTGAAGTCCAACGCTGCCCTGATTGTCCTCAGGAGGATTTTCAGATCCAGCGCCAGGGACCAGTTCTCGATGTAGTAAAGATCGTACCGGACGCGTTCTTCGATTGATGAATCACCCCGTGAACCGTTGACCTGTGCCCAGCCCGTGATTCCCGTTTTCACCCTGTGACGATCGATGTAGCGGGGGATAATCTCCTGAAACTTCTGAACGTACGTCGTCCGCTCGGGTCGGGGCCCAACCAGGCTCATTTCTCCCCTGAGGACGTTCAGAAGCTGTGGAATCTCATCAATGCTCGATTTGCGAAGCCACACTCCCACGCGGGTCCTTCTCGGATCGTCGCGTATGCCGAGGACGACAGACTGTTCAAATTGCTCCGACCCGGTTTTCATCGACCTGAACTTGAACATGAGAAATTTCCTGCCGTCCAGACCAACTCTCTCCTGTTTGAAGAAAACCGGTCCCCGTGAATCGAGTTTGATCAACGCTGCAATCAGGGCGAAAAGAGGGGAGAGAAGGGCCAGCAAGATCAGTGACACACAGAGGTCCACAGAACGCTTCAGGATCCTGCCCCACAGGGTAAATGGAACCGATTTGATCTTGAGAAGGGGGATTCCTTCAAGTTCGGTCAGCTTCATTTGACTCGTCAGCACTTCCAGGACGTCCGGGACCATCATAAAGTCGATATTCAGCCCTTCGCATTCACTGATGAAATCAAAGAGAATGCGGTGGTCCTCCGACCGGAGGGCGATGAACGCAAGATCAACACCCCGTGTCCGGATAAATCCCGGGGCCCCGGCAATCGGGCCAAGATACTGGTCTGCAGGAAGGGAAAGAAGGTGTTCCGCCGGTCTTTCCGCGAAATACCCCAGGATCTGGAAGCCAAACGAACGATGATTGTGCAGTCGCATGTAGATGTCCGCCGCCAGGGAATCATTTCCCAGAATCACAGCCTGCCGGAGGTGACGACCACGCGCGTACGCCTTTCGCTCGAACCAGAGGAGTGTGGCCCTTCCACAAAACACGAATGCAAGAGCGTTGAACCAGAGGAGGAGAAAAACAATGCGGGAAAAAGAGAACTCGCGGTATAGAAAGGCCCCTGTAGCCACAATCAGCATCCCCAGGCTGATCACCTTGATGATGCCAAAGAGCTCGTCAGCCAGTGTGACACTTCGCCGTGCGTTATACATCCTCTGCGAATGAAACAGGAGATGCCAGGCGGCAATGACAAACAAGGATCCCAGCAGGTACGTTCTGAAATCCGGAGCCGGTTCCCTTGTATAGCCGAGCAGTTCAAACAGAGGGCTGTTGAACCTCAGCCAGTAGGAGAAAAGAAAAGCGCATTCGATGGCAACGGCGTCAACGGCAAGCGTCAGGAGAGAGACAAGAAAATCCCCGGATCTCGATTTGCTGGCGAGCCCGGCGGAATCACCCATACATTTCCTGTTCAACAAGGGCGCAGATGATGTGTCCTATCGTGATGTGGCCTTCCTGAATTCTCTGCGTGTCATCGGAAGGAACGAGAATCGGGACATCCACCATGGGAAGCGCATCGCCTCCATCTTTTCCGAGAAACCCGATAACCTTCATCCCCCGCTTTTTTGCGGTCTCAATGGCCAGGTTTACACTCGCTGACTTCCCGCTTGTCGTGATCGCGATGAGCACGTCACCTTCCATCCCGAGGGCTTCAACACTCCGGCTGAAAACCTGATCGTAGCCAATATCGTTTGCACCGGCCGTCAGAAGAGATGAGTCGGTTGTGAGGGCTATTGCGGGAATTGCCGGCCGTTGGAGCTTCGGACTCATCCGGATGACAAACTCGGTGGCGAGGTGCTGACAGTCCGCGGCGAGTTCGACGAGCCCGACTTCATGGACTACCAGCAGCGCACGCTCTACGAGATGGCCGTCGCGCAGGCCGTGCTGGAGCAGGAGCGGGCCGGTGTCGACATCATCAGCGACGGCCAGCAGTACCAGGAGTTCG
>DAIPLH010000142.1:0-7263 GCA_036769325.1 Bacteroidota bacterium | reverse complement strand
CTCAATTACCGACCCCGAGCACTGCGAACTTTATCTTGTCGAAGGGGATTCCGCCGGTGGGAGTGCGAAGCAGGGGAGAGACCGTCGCTTCCAGGCAATTCTTCCGCTCAAGGGAAAGATCCTGAACGTTGAGAGAGCGCGGCTGAACAAGATTCTCGAGAATGAAGAGGTCCGAAACATTTTCACTGCAATCGGAGCCGGGGTTGGCGAGGAGTTCGATGCTGAAAAAGTTCGTTACGGAAAGATTATCCTCATGTGCGATGCCGACGTTGATGGCTCGCATATCAGAACTCTCCTCCTGACATTGTTCTACAGGCACATGAAAGAGCTGATCGAGCTCGGCCACATCTTTATCGCGCAGCCCCCGTTGTTCAAGCTGAAGAAGGGAAAGCAAGAGCTCTATGCTTTTGACGAAGATGAACGGGATGAGATCATCAAAAAAATCAAATCGGAAAAGGGAGCTCCTTCGGAAACCGAGGAGCCGCCCGCCGAAGCTGTAGAGGGCCAGACTCTTCGCAAGGATGGCATCACCATCTCGCGGTTCAAGGGTCTTGGAGAGATGAACCCCGTGCAGTTGTGGTCGACAACAATGAATCCTGAGACGAGAACCATTCTTCAGGTCACCATCGAGAATGCCGCTGATGCGGATCGCACATTCTCCATCCTGATGGGGGATGCGGTTGAGCCACGAAGGGACTTCATCGAGAAGAATGCAAAGTATGTGAGAAATCTGGATGTTTGATATTTAAGACGAACCGCCTCCGAAGAGACCCCTACCGGGACAAGACGCCAAAAGCGCCAAAGGGTTGAACAATAAGGGTATTTCATGGCAACAACCACTGAAAAAATAATTCCTGTTGACATCGAAGAAGAGATGAAGGGATCGTACATCGACTACTCGATGTCGGTCATCGTTGCGCGGGCCCTTCCCGATGCCCGTGACGGTTTGAAGCCCGTGCACAGAAGGGTATTGTACGGGATGCAGGAACTCGGACTTGCTGCGAACCGGGCATATAAGAAATCAGCGCGCATCGTCGGCGAGGTGCTTGGCAAGTACCATCCCCACGGAGATACGGCCGTCTACGACACCATGGTTCGAATGGCGCAGGATTTCTCCATGAGATATCCGCTTGTTGATGGTCAGGGAAATTTTGGTTCGTTAGACGGCGACTCACCTGCGGCCATGAGGTACACGGAGGCCCGTCTCTCACGCATCGCGGAGGAAATGCTCAAGGACCTCGAGAAGAACACTGTCAAGTTTGTCCCCAATTTTGATGACACGCTCACGGAACCATCGGTTATGCCGGCCCGGGCTCCGAACCTCCTTGTTAATGGCTCCAGTGGAATCGCCGTTGGGATGGCCACAAACATCCCCCCGCACAACCTTTCCGAAGTAATCGATGCCTGCATCGCCCTCATCGGAGACCCTGCCCTGACCAGCGAGAAGTTGATGAAGTACGTCAAGGCACCCGACTTCCCCACGGGAGGGATCATCTACGGGTATGACAGTGTCAAGGAGGCATACACCACGGGACGCGGCAGAATCATCGTCAGGGCGAAAGCCAATATCGAAACCGGAAAAGGGGACAGGCAGAGCATCATTGTCACCGAGATTCCCTACCAGGTGAACAAGGCCGGACTGATCGAGAGAATTGCGGCGTTGGTGAACGACAAGAAGCTCGATGATATCTCGGACATCCGTGATGAATCCGACAGAGATGGGTTGAGAGTCGTGATCGATCTGAAGCGGGATGCAAACACGGGCGTCATTCTGAACAATCTGTACAAACACACGCAGATGCAGACCACGTTCGGTGTGATCATGCTTGCTCTGGTCGAAGGCCGTCCGAAGATTCTCACCTTGAAAGAGGCGCTAGAGAGCTTCGTTGCTCACAGAAATGATGTCGTGGTTCGCAGGTCCCGTTTTGAGCTGGAGGAAGCGGAGAAGAAAGCCCATTTGCTTGAAGGTTACATCATAGCGCTGGACAACATCGACGCGGTGATCAAGCTGATCAAGGCATCGAAGGATACCGAGACCGCGCGCCTCGGACTGATGAAGAAATTCAAGCTTTCCGAAATCCAGGCACGGGCGATTCTCGATATGCGTCTGCAACGCCTCACCGGCCTCGAGAGGAAAAAGATCGAAGACGAGTACCGCGAGACCATCAAGCTGATCGAGAAGCTGAAGGCGATTCTGAAGAGCAAACAACTCCAAATGCAGATCATCCAGGACGAACTCCTAGAGCTGAAGAAGAAATACGGCGATGAGCGGAGAACTGAGATCGTCCATAAGGCGGAGGAGTTCAGCATCGAGGATATGATCGCCGAGGAGCAGGTGGTGATCACCATCAGCCACCGGGGGTTCGTGAAACGCTTCCCCGTGAGCGGATACAGACGGCAGATCCGCGGCGGCCGCGGGAGTATGGGTGCTGCGATCAAAGAGGATGACTTTGTCGAAGCGATGTTTGTCGCCTCGACGCATGAGTACATCATGCTGTTTACAGATCTGGGAAGAGTCTATTGGCTCAAAGTCTTTGAGATCCCGGAAGCAGGCCGGACATCACGAGGGAAGTCGGTGGCGAATCTTGTCTCGAAGTCGCCGGAGGAGACCATTGCCTCTTACGTGGCCGTGAAGAACTTCGATGACCCGCTCAACATCATGATGGTGACCGAGCAGGGCATGATCAAGAAGACTTCGCTCAGTGAATTCAGTAATCCACGGAAGACCGGGATCACGGCAATAACCCTGAATAAGAAGGATCGTCTGATTGAAGCGAGACGGACCGACGGAAAACAGGATATTGTCATTGGAACGAGGGAGGGAATAGCGATCAGGTTCCAGGAGGCGGAGGTCAGGGTCATGGGGAGAAGCGCCGCGGGCGTTCGCGCGATCCGGCTTGAGAAGGGAGATCGCGTCATTGGAGCGGTAACCCTTCGCCGAAACGGGACAACCATTCTGGTTGCAACCGATCAGGGATACGGAAAGCGGAGCGAGGTTGATGAATACCGGATCAGCCACCGTGGCGGCAAGGGAATCATCACGGTAAAGACCACTGACCGGACAGGAAAGATGGTGGCGATCAAGGAGGTGCTTGACCGGGACGATATCGTCATTGTGACGGACCAGGGGATTGTGATCCGCCAGCACGCATCAGAGATCAGAATTGCCGGCAGGAATACACAGGGTGTGAGACTCATCCGCCTCGACCAGGGTGATCATATTTCGGATGTCGAGGTGGTCATGCCGGAGGAGGAAGATCCAGAAGTGCAGGAAGCAGATGCAGTCCCGGGTCAGCCGCCAGCGGCCGCCGGGAAGAAAGAGTCGAAGGAAGAGCAAACAGACCTCTTCAAAGGAGAGAAGAAGAAGCCGTCAGGAAAGAAACACAAGAAGTAAATCCGAAATCCGAATATCGAAACTCAAAGGAAACCCGAAACAAGAATTCTCAAAGGTCCAAAAAGAGAACTCTGGACTAATCATTCCCTGTTTGTTTTGAGCTTCGGATTTCAGTGCTCCGAATTTCGCCCTCTCATAGTCCGGGCAGCGTTACTTTCCTTCCCGCATTCACAGCCTTGAGATATTCAACAAGCGGCTGGTAGTATTCGAGCATCGCCCTCGCACTGAGATCCTCTCCGGTTTTTTCCTTCAGAACAGTCCTCCAGTTTTTCGTTGCTCCGGGACGCATGATACTCTTGAGAAACTCTCCAACCTCCTTGTTGCCGGCATAGTTACAATTTCTGGGATCCTGCTTGAGAATCTGCTTTGCGATGTAGTCGTGCAGATGGAATTTGAGAACGCATGACAGCGCGTAGTCGTAGTATCCGGCAGCATCGTCGTTAATATGGGTCTTCGTTGCAGCATCGCAGTATTCGGGTCCACGTGGCGAGGGAGGAGCAATCCCCTGGTACTTTTCCACATACTCCCACCAACGCTGGTTGTACTGATCAGGCGGAAGGTTCTGCTCGTACAGGTCATGCTCGAAGTGTGACATCACGCCGGCCGACCATGGAATAAACACAACCGATGCGTTCGACAGCGCATCGTTGAGGAGCCATTGAATCTGGTCAATTGCCATGTTCCTGGGAAGCAGTCCGAGCTCTTCGAGGTAGCTCCGCTGAGCCGATGCAAGATCCATCAGATCACCCATCCCCTCATGATAGCTTCGATTGGCTCCCTCGCGAAGCAGCAATGGTACTTCGGGAGTCGAATACTCGATGTAATAATAGATGTGGCCGAGCTCATGGTGTGTTGTCCCGAACCAATCGGCATCCGGCTGCACGCTCATGAGCGACCGGTAGTCATCCTGGAGATCGATATGCCAAGCGGAGGCGTGGTTGTTCTTCTTGCGACTGCTTCCTGCCGGGGCAGGATAGAGGTCTGATTTGTCCCAGAAATTCTGCTTCAACTGTGGAAAACCAATGCTGACATAGAACTGCTCGGCCTGCTTCACAATCCAGTCAGCGGACTTATCCTTGAAGAGCTCATCGAGATTGACTGCCTGAACAATCCCGGGCCAGTTCTGTCCCCAACGGTTTGTGACCCAATGAGCCGGAAGGAGATCGGGGACGGGTTGCTTGTACTTCTTTGCCAGCTCATGTCGTGCCCATGTATGAATCTCAGAATAGAGGGGGCGGAGCTCACGAACAAACTGGTCCATCAATGCCATCATTTCTGCGGTACTCATTCCGTATGCTGCCACCTGAAGATCGAAATAAGAAGTATAACCCATTTCCTTTGCCACTTTGTTGCGAAGCGATTGAAGATCGGCAAGACCGGATCCGAGTGTCTTTCCCACTTCCTTGCTTGTGGTCCACGCGGCGAGACGTTCGTTCATGTTCGAGGATTCGACAAGGATATTGTCAATATCGTTTGTGCTCACCGTTCTTAATGCTCCGCCTTTTCCCGGCATCATGTATTCAAACCCATACAAGAGACTGGTTTGATTGGTACCCGCCTCGATAAGTTGTTCAACAACTTCCGGAATTGTTCCGGGGTACTGTGCTGCGACCAGCCAGATTTTCTGAAGTTGCAGAACCTGGAGTTCATCCAGATCATCCTTCTTTGCAAGCAGTCCACGGGTTTTTTCAATTACCTCCCGGCTTCCGGCGAAGTGGGAATAAGTCTTCTCGGCTGCAGCACTCAGGCTGTCGTGTTCCGGAGTGATGTCGGTATTTGCGAGCCACATTGCCTCGCTTGTAGCTTTGTAGATTGGTTTCAACTGCTCTTCGTAGCTCCGCAGGAACTCATCCGCCTCTTGTTTGGGGCTTTTACCACAGGAGAGGGACAAAAGAGCAACCTGAAGGGAAAGAATGAAGGAATAGCGTGGCATGTAATCTCCTGGATTGAAAAAGGATGGAAAGGCGAAATAAATTGTAGGGAATGGAGTGGGGAAAAGCAAATTAAGACACTTCCGATTGGGCCCGCCCGACCGAACGAAGCAATGGCATTATTGTCGGTCGTTCGGGCGGGGATTTGGGATTGCGGACTGGACGGTTTGCCCCCCTCACATCTTTTGCCTATTTTTCAGCAGACCGCAAGCAAAAACCAGCAAATGAGGCTATTATGCAAATCTACGTCGGCAATCTTCCGGAGGATACAACGGAAGCGTCTCTCAAGAAAATGTTTGCCCCCCACGGCACCGTGAAGGCGGCGAGTATAGGGAAGGACAAGGGGGACAAGCCCCAGGGCTATGGATTTGTCGAAATGCCTGTCAAATCAGAAGCACGGAACGCAATCGAGGCCCTTCGGGGCAAAGAGATCGAAGGAAAACCTCTGCTTGTCCGCGCTCTAAAGGCGGATGATGCTTTTCACCAGCATGCAGTCGCTATGCAGGGAGGCTCACGCCCCGGCGCCTCATTCAACGGCAAGACGCCACGAGGCAACATTACACCGCGCGCAGGGGGTGCGGTGAGGAGAAGCGGCAAACGGGGGTCATAGAGGAAAACGCGGAACGCGGAACGCGAAACGCGGAAAGAGAGGATCTAAAGAGAACGCGGAAGTCGGAACGCGGAAAGGTGCAGAAGAGTCTTGATCGAAAAGCGCAAACTACTTCCGAGTTTCGCGTTCCGCGTTCCGACTTCCTCTTACGTCATTCCGCTCTGCTTGCGAAGGAACCACTCTACTGTAAGACAGAGCAGGATTATTGCAAGCGAGTAGGTCCAGTTCCAGAGTTCGAGATTGATTTGTTCAACAATCTGCGATGGCGAGAAAGATTGAAGAGATGAGAGCCTGTCTTCAACCTCGCCCGTGTGGCCGGTCCCGAAGAATTCTCCCCCAGTCAACCCCGACAAGCGTCGCAGCAACCCGGCATCCATCCGTGTATCGCGAAACTCAACGTTGAGCTCCCCAATGGAGAACCTTGCACGGTCCTTGCCCAGGGTATCACCATCAAGGGAGGCCGTTGCCTCAAAACGATAGTCACCCGCGCCAAGACCGTAAAGCGAACCCTCATATCTTCCGTTTCCTGCTGCGAGAAGTGAGAGCTCAACGGATTGATCCCCGTCGTGCACGACGACGCGAACAGTTGCGTTATCCACCGGATGTGCCGTGACATCGTATACCTGAGCCACGAATTCTACAGCTTCCCCCTGTGAATAGAACTCCCGCGTTGTCTTCACCTGAAGGCCGCTATCCTGTTCGCGCGTGGTCAGCCACCTGATTGATGAGGTGAGAAAAGATGAAAAGAGCCCGGCAGTTGATGGATCACCCGCGCCCATCAATTTCCACCGCCAGATCCCGTATGCGAGCAGCGAGAGCGACTTCCTTCCCGCCGTGTTGCCTGCCACCAGCAAGGGGTCGTCCAGGAGGGCTTCCTGAAGCTGAGCTTGCGCCAGGACCGTTGCATCAGCACGTGCCCGGTATCTTGACTTCGTTCTAAAGACAGATGGTAAACGCTGCCAGTTTCCCTCAAGTCCATTTGTGCCAAGGATTGGATGGTTTTGCTGAGCTGCATCGGGATGGAAGAAAACCGCTTCCTCCAACACAGAGGAGGCCGACCGGGTAACTGAGAGCAATGGGGCCAGTTCCTGAAATCCCTGAGCAGAAACGTGACGCCCGGCGATGAAGAATACCGGCTTCGGTCGATCCCTGATTGCGCTGAGGATCCGGGTAAGGTCAGCTGCGTTCGTCGCACTAGTTGGGAATCCCACGAGAATGAGGCAGTCTGTCGAGTCCAGTGTTGCCTGAGTGAGGGCTCCCTCATAGTATCCATCAGGGGAGCGTTGCGTATGTGTTGAAACGAGGAACTCAGATTCATCTGCGAGTAC
>DAIPLH010000141.1:5160-7280 GCA_036769325.1 Bacteroidota bacterium | reverse complement strand
CAATCCAGTCGGGGTTGAATATATTCAACCCCCACAGAAAAAAGAATCAGAGTTCCCTGTCGGGGATTTGACTGAGCATTCTGAATCTTGTCGGGGTTTGATTAATCAAACCCCGACAGAACGTCTCCAACAAATTCATCCGGCAATACGAATCAAATTGGGACACAACCGATACTTTGCGTGACGGTTACTTCATCAACAGCATCCTTCTGGTCTGAGTAAACTCGCCGGTCACCAACCGGTAAACGTAAATTCCGCTCGAGACAGACGATCCGGTTTCATTCCTTCCATCCCACACTGCTTCGTGATAGCCTTCAGACTGGTCGGCATCAACAATTGTTCTGACGAGTTGGCCAAGTGTGTTGTAGATCTTCACCGATACTCTGGCATCCTCACTGAGCGCATAGCGAATGGTAGTGGACGGGTTGAACGGATTCGGGTAGCTTCCGATGATCCTGGTCTCTGCGGGAAGAACCTTCAGGGGCCGTGCCTGCTCCAGAACTTCGTACTCGGCCCAAAGAGCATCCCACTCAGGATCAGGTGGAGCATCGACCATACAAGTGATCCCGACAGGAGAGTAGCAGCCGTTTGGTACCTCGAGTGTAACAGTGTGGGGACCCATACCGGCATGGGGAACGGTCATCTTCGCTATGGAGTTTGTTCCGTTGCTCATGACGCTCGAGACATAGTCGTCACCATCGAGATCAAAGGTAACAGTCTCGCCTGTCCAGTCGCCGGTCATCTTGACCATGGCCTGGGCTGCGCCGTTCATGTTGCACTTCGCATTGAAGAAAAAGATGTCGCCGCATGTGATCCCTGAACCTGCCACGGCCACGTTGACTGTTCGGCGGTGGACCGGAGTTCCGTTCGGCCCTTCTCCCTGGATTGTGACAACATAGTCGCCTTCTGCCACATTGGTCCAGGAGATATCCACGTCGATCGATCCCGGGAAGCTGTTGAGGGTGTTTCCATCCGGATAGGAGAAGGAGAAATTCGCGGCCGGTTCAACCGAAGCGGAGAACGAGACTACCTCCGAGTAGAGCTTAACGTCCGGAACTGAGGCCGCAATAGTGGCCGAACCGGTGGTCCCGCCTGAAGCTGAGTTGTCAGAGAGGAGCATGGCGAAATCAGGAAAATACGCCGTGGTGCTCATGAAATTCCCGTTCCGAAAATCCGTCCAGACAGCCATGGAAGTCTGGCCGACGGACGCGATGGCATCGTAGTCTCCCTGGTAGCGTGGTGTACCGCCTCCGCCGCATGTGGCGCAATCGATCTTGAACTTGCGCGTAGTGAGCTTTTGGTTTTCAGCCCAGGTGACCCCGCCGTCGTCGGAGTATGAAGCAAAGACGTCCGTGCTGTCGTCAAGAGGAGCACATTCCCTTGTGTCATACCACTTTGCGTACAGCCTGCCGGTCGTCACGTCGTTCCAGATCGCAGGTGTCCATTGGTGGTTCTGTGTCGGATTGGGGTCATCGTTAATCCGGATCGCAGCGGACCATGTTGTTCCCTGATCGTTGGAATACCGGCACCAGATATCGGGTTTGTTCCCGTTACCGGGTGGATCGTTTGATGCATACACCAGGTAGAGACGACCGCGGAAGGGACCAGCGCTGTTATCAGCGGCGATGAATGGATAAGGTCTTGTTCGTGAGTTCTGAACTGAATTTCGTCCGCCGACGAAGGATCCGACATAATTTGAAAATGTTTGAGAAGACCGTTGTGTGAACGTCGAGCCGCCATCGGTTGACCGATAGAAAGTGTACACGGACGCTGTAGGCGATCCGGAGTTGGTCACGACGTAGACGCATCCTCCGTCCGTAGCTCCGTTAGGTCCGACGGCAACCATCATGCCCGGAAGTTCCTGCGTTGTGAATGTCCATGTTTGCGACCATGAAGCGCCGCCGTTTGTTGTTCTCGAAAAATTCCCCGGCGTCATCACACCATACAAATAACCGCCGAAGGGACCGTTGGTCTGATCTGCAGCCATCCAGCACTTGTCGAATCCGGGCACGGATGAAATAGCTGTGCCCCACGTTGCTCCGTTGTCGGTCGACTTGACAACCCACGTTCCCACAATGCTTGCGCCGCTCAGTCTCATCGTCATGTAATAGAGATTGCCG
>DAIPLH010000141.1:4102-5150 GCA_036769325.1 Bacteroidota bacterium | reverse complement strand
CCGTCGCCATCGTACGCAGTGACGGGATCGCCGGCTGCTGACGCGAACGCCGGATTATTGATTGCCCAGTCATGTCCGTTTTCGGTGTGGTGGGTCCCGTTGATATTGTAGGCGGCAAAATATTCCCGTGGTTCGAGGGGGTTCACCGATGCATGGGGTTCTGCGAAATCAAGCCCAAGGTCGAAATTGTCATAGCCCTCAGAAGACGTTATCACGTTCAGGACGGGAGGGGAAGGCTGATGCCTGAGCTCCCGGGGAGTGAAAACCCCGATCTGGTTGTCGACGTTTGGATTGTCGAGAGAACTCACCTGAGCCATGGCGACAAACGGAATGAATGAAAAGAGAAGGGTTTGAAAGGACAGTAAGGCATTTCTCATGGCTATTCCCCAATTGAGTGTTGAGATGAAAGGCTTGTGAAACCGGATGGGAGGCACTCTATCCTATTGAAATGGCCCTTAAGAATCAAGGGCGGCTGGTGCGTCGTCACAATTTTCCATCCTTTCGCGGTGATGGAGCGCATGCGGCGACATGATTGGTTTCGGCATGACCTTTGCAACTCAGATTTACCTAATGCCTCAATCACGCATCAACCACTGGCAAGCAATTCGGTTTGACTTTCGTCCATCCCCGGAGTAACTTTCGCTCGGGGAGTGTTCAACAATCAGAAGGGAGGAGCGTCATGGTACCAAATTTTGCTGGTTTTCCGCAGGCACGATATGGTGCAGTAGAGTTGAAGGAGTTCTACCAGCGGAGATGGTTCTTTGGATTCCTGATTGCGGTGATGATCCATCTTCTTGTCCTTTCTGCCTATTACCTCATGCCGGCTTCCCCGGGTGCGGTCCCTGTGGTTCCCCCTAGAGGCCCGGGAATTACGTTCCAGCCTCCTCCGCCCCCGATTGGAGTTGCAAAACTGCCACCGGCACACCATCCGGCTAACCCATCGGAGGGGATTCCGGAACCGGTAGCGGACCCAATCGCGGATCCCGACATGACTATTCCAACACAGAGTGAATATACTTCGGGTACGGGTGAGGGTGAGTACGGAGGG
>DAIPLH010000141.1:0-4092 GCA_036769325.1 Bacteroidota bacterium | reverse complement strand
GACCGTCCCCTCTATCCCGGCCCTGATGGCCAGGGCCGGATATTCCGGGCCAATCATAGAGGAACCTCCTCCCGATTTTGTTTACACCGAGAAAAATCCGGTCATCATTCACGGGGTCCGGCCGGAATATCCGGCCCTGGCCATCAGGGCCGGGATAGAGGGGACGGTCTGGGTGAAGATCTGGGTGGACAAGGAAGGGAAGGCCCGCGAGGTGGTCGTGACGAAAAGCGATGCTGAAATCTTCAATGAGGCAGCAATTTCTGCAGCGAGGGAGTTCCTTTTTACTCCTGCCTATACAAACGCTGGACCTGTGAGTGTGTGGGTATCAATGCCGTTCAAATTCCGGCTGACGGGGCAGAAGTGATCAATGCAATGTTAATCACTCTTGCGCTTGCCCAACACTACTCGCAACGTTACGGCAATCCAAACCAATTGTAGGAGAATGAGCCCAATCTGCTCCAGGAGAATGGCCGAGGCGAGCAAGAATGACGCACCAAGTAGGTTCAAATTCAGGTAAAGCAAACTTGAATTGGAAACCTTGTTTGATTGGAGGAGGAAATAGGCGAGGAGTATGAAGAATGCTCCGATAAGCGAAAAGACCTGGCTAAACATTGTTGGTCCAGAATTTCATCTATCAATTTGCCGGGAACCTGAAGAGGTGGATTGAATTCGGTAGGCTGACGAGCAAAACAAAATAGGCACTCGGAGTTGCATTAGCAAGGGTCCAGACATACTTGCTGTCGCGGTGATTCTTAGAACGCGGCCTTGGTGAAGTCGGAGAGTATGGAAGCCCCAACACTGTTGCCAAATCCCCCCTTTTTCGATAGATTGTGGTTGCAATTAAGCTCATCAAAATCCCCGAATTCCGAGAATTGTTGAAATGTCTGGGGGGAGAGGGCTATTCATTCGCAGATCCGGACTGTTGAATAAACTGTTGAAGACCATTCTACAGTTTTTCAACAATTGGCCGGTTGGGCATCAGAAAACTGCCCAAAACAACACGGAGCGTGGCGCAGCCCGGTAGCGCGCTTGCTTGGGGTGCAAGAGGTCGCGGGTTCGAATCCCGCCGCTCCGACAGACATTAATCCCGCATAGCATGCGGAATTTTTTTTCCTTGGGTGCAGTCAGGACTTGGGACAAGAGGTCGCGGGTTCTGCCAAAGGCATCCCTTCGGGAGAATCCCGCCGCTCCGACAGTGAAATTTTGAGGTTTGAATTGAGGAAAATCCTACACTCTTGTGCGGGATTTTTTTTGGTTGGTGGGGGACGTGGAGTTGGGGTACTACGCATTCCTGATCCGCAGTTATGAGTGGCAGCCAATATGTCGGCCAAACACGAGAATTGAACGGCAAGAGGTCGCGGGTTCTGCCGAAGGCATCCCTTCGGGAGAATCCCGCCGCTCCGACAAAGCATTGCCAATTGTGGATTCGGGATTGCGGACTGGGTTGATCGCGGTTTTCCGATCCTCGAAACGTACCACCAGCGGGTTCTCCAGCGAGCGAGAGCAAAAGCCTCTTTCTCAATCCGAAATTGTAAATCCGCAATGCGTTGTCCTTTCCTGAATACACCCGGTGCTTTTTTCTGAGCATTTCATGATCCCTTTGCCCCCGCTAACACTCGCATTGTAGCCTTCCCACAAAGGCACGCGATTTGTTGCCATCCCTTTCATTCCGAAAGGGCCCCCCATGAACCGTCTCACCCTGTACCGGGCTTTGGCTGTACTGGTTTTTCTCTCATTCACATCATTGACTGGTTGCTATACCCAGCTTGCTGCCGGGGAAGCGAACGAATATGACCAATCGGAAGTAATCTATATTCCCTATCCTGTACCGGTTCCGTGGCCTGTACCATGTTGCGACGATGACCCGCCCGAACATGCTTCGGTTGAGCCGGTGAAGGATTCCGGGAAAAGGGATTTCGGGTCGCAACGACCGTCGGGCGAGAGTCGGGAAGACGATCGAAGGGGCCGCAGACCAGGCGGACGCTAAGAACCCGATTCGGTCCGTGTCCAGCTGTTTACCGAATCGGCGATATGACGAATCGATGAAGCGGAGAGGGTATAGTGATTTGGGAGGACAAGGAGGGTTCTACTGATTTCCTCTGAAACAGGGCACCCACCCGGATAGCCGTATTCCCTTCGGGCACCTTCAACCACGTCATCAAGATACCTTGCCGCGTCAATTCCTCTATTCAAAAGGAAAGACGCCAGCTCATCCCGGAGCGGTTCGCCTGGTAGCCTGATTCCAAACTGATAGTAATTCGACTTCACGTTGCTTGCCTCACGCGGGAGAACAATCCCGTCTTCTCTGATCGTGTTTAGTAGTGCCAGCGAGTTTTCCCGCTGCTTGCCGATTTTCGTTCTGAACTCCCGCAACCGTCGTTCGATCAACCGGAGGTATCCCCGCGAGATATACCGGAGGTCGATTCCCGACTTTGCCGAAAGGCTCAGCTTCTCATCAATCGCGCGCCCAAGTCGGAATCCCGCCACACCATAAAGCGGTCTCTGGTACCCGAGTGATTTCGCGTACGATACTGCCGCATGGACAACCTCGCTCGCAGGACTCCATTGTTCGAACGTGCCAACGATCCCGGCGATACGTTCCCGCAAGCCCGCCTCCGGAGCAACAACAACGCTTCCCTCGCCGGCGGAGAGATATTTGCCATTTCTGAATGAGAAGAATGCTGCATTCCCCAGGGAGCCGGTCGCAGCGCCGTGATATTCACTGAACAACGAGTGGGCGCAATCTTCGATGACAGGGATCTTGCCTGCGACAGCGCGAATGGCATCCATATCAGCCGGATGGCCAAACATGTGAACTGCAACGACAGCCGACACCTGATGCAGTTTCGAACGGAGGTCTTCGGCCGAGATACAGTTGTCCTCAATGTTGACATCGACAAATACGGGGCGACAGCCGGCGAACACAATCGCTTCGAAAACCACGGGGCAACAATACAACGGCACGGCGACCCCCGCGTTGTGCGGAAGTTGTAGCGCCCTGAGAATCGCAACCAGTGATGCCCTTCCTGAAGTGGTGAGGATGGGTTCGGTGCAGAAGATGTCCGGGATGCCTGACTCTGTGCCGGCTTGACGGTGCGAGAACGAAGCGGTTGCTGAACGGAAGAAATCCCGCGCCGAGAAATCCCAGTTATAACGCGGGATCAGGGATGGATTGAAATAGATGAACCGCCAAGACGCCATGAACGCCAAGAAAGTATTGTTTATGGAAAGAAAAGAAGAGCCAGCTTCAGGACTTTGGACTTAGCCGGCTCATGATGCGATGGAGTCCACAATTTGCAATGAAAAGGCCCGTCGTTTCCGTCGGGCCGTGAGAAATTCAGAGCACCCAGTCTTCTACCGGAGCTTTGTCAGCAAATCCTCTAGAAATCCCTTCACTTCCAATACATCTGTCCGGAGTTGTTCGTCCTGTATCTTGGTTTTTGGTCCGGACGAATTGATGAGCTCCAGTTGCTCCCCCGTGTCCACGTCCGGCGAATAACTTTCGAGGACCTGTTTCGCGCCTTCTATGGTATAACGTTGATCTCTGAGGAGTTGCTTGATGAAGAGGATGAGCTTGATGTCTTTGTTGGTGTAGATCCTGTTCCCGGCCCGATTCTTTGCGGGCTTCAGATGGTCGAACTCGGATTCCCAGTACCGGAGGACATACTGTTCGAGATCGGTAATCTTACTGACCTCGCTGATCGAGTAATAGAGCTTCTTTATTCCGAGTGATTTCATTCCGATGGTCCTCAGTGGTGATCAGCCGATTGTGAAAAAGCTAAACAATCAGTCGGTGATTTGCAATGATACCCCCCCCTTCAAAGGGAGGCTGGTCAGTCCTTACCCTTCTCACGGCCCACTTCCAGATCGATCTCCCTCAGGCGCTCCAACTCCTTTTTCGCTTCGGCCAATTCCCTCTCGAGGTCTGCTTCGAGCTTCCTGATCTGCCTTTCCCCGGTAGCGATCTCGTCCTGTTGCTTGCGCGAAAGGGTTGAAAGACTATCCGTGAGAACCCGCTCGGACTGCAGGAGGTACCGGGTGACCTTCAATTCCTCGAGGATCCTGATATGTGCCTCCAGCATGGAACGTTCA
>DAIPLH010000498.1:0-2063 GCA_036769325.1 Bacteroidota bacterium | reverse complement strand
CCATGCAGGTGCCGGCTATTCTCATTCCCTATCCCTCTGCCGCCGACGATCACCCTTGCGGGGTTTGCAGGGAAGAACTGTATGGCGTGATGATCAACATGCATCGATCCAAGCGCGCTGAACCAGGATGTGCCGCCGTTGCTGGTCTTGTACATGTCGGTCATCCCTGTGAGGGCAATACTCGGATTGGTCGGATGGACTGACACCACATTGTTGTACCACACCTGCCCTTCACCGCTGAACTGGCCAGACCCGGCGACGAGAGTCCACGAGGCACCGCTGTCTGTAGTCTTGTACATCCCCGCGGGTCCGGTGAAGTCTGTCGGAAGCGCATAGAGGATCTCCGGGTTGGATTGGGAGACGGATAGACTGATCCTCCCAAGGTTCGAGTCATTGTTCGGGAAACCGTTGGTAACCAGACTCCAGGAAGTTCCGCCGTCGGTGGAAATATGAAGTCCAGAGCCGGTTCCTGCAATAATGGAATAGGTCACCGGTCTGTGGCGTGTCCACGTTGCAGCATAGATACGGTCAGCATTGGATGGGTCGATGACCACTTCGCATGCGCCTGTCGTGTCGTTGACGAACAGTACTCGTTCCCAGGAGGTCCCATCGTCAGTCGAGCGGTAGATTCCCCGTTCCTGCGTCCGACTCCTGTAGCGTCCGAGAGCCGCAACAAAGATCCTGTTGGGTGCGCCTGAATGGATCCCAATCTTCCCAATCCCTCCCGTTTCCTCAAGGCCGAGATGTGTCCAGCTCCCACCTCCGTCAGTTGACTTCCACAGTCCATTCCCCGGATAAGTCGCCACGCCGGCCGGATTCGCCTCACCTGTTCCAACGTACACCCATTCGGGGTTGTCCGGATGGAGGATCAGGGATCCGATTGAGGGAGCCTCGTTGAAGACGTTGTTCCATGTCCCGCCCGCATCAGTCGATTTCCAGACTCCTCCGCCAGCCGCGCCCGCATACATCACGTTCTGGTCTGTAGGATGAAGAGCGAGAGAGGTAATTCTGCCACCGATGTTGCTCGGTCCGACGCTGTTCCATGGGATTTCCATGGAAGAACTCAGTTTGGCGATGTCATTGGTCGTCTTAATCGCTTTGTAATAGAGCGAAGGGTCAAAATCGCTTCCGGGATAGGTCCGCTGGGACATGAACCAATCGTTGTCTTCAACAGCGAATTTCGACGGCCTTAGGAATAATCGTTTTCGACCCTTTTCGGGGCGGTGAAAAAGGCAGCAACAGCTAAAAAAATTGCCAGAATCGGTCGGTGGCTCATGGAATCTCCGTCACTTGCAGGTTGGTATTCTTGCAGTTCTCGCTGAACATGTTATAATAAGAAGACCCTTCATGAGAGGCAAACGGGTCATGTGGGGTTTTTTTGTCCGGTCGTGTCTTAGTTTGGTTTCGTTCATAGAACTCTCCCCCGGCTATTGGAACTCAGGTTCCCCCTCCCTTGGTAAGGGAGGGGGATATGGTTTGAACTTGGACAAGGGGGTGAGTTCGATACTGACACCACCAAAATATCCGGCTCCACTGTAAGTAAACAGGAAACATGTTTATTTGAATCCCCCCATGACAGAGCAACTGAAGATTCTTGTAGTTGAGGACAATTTTGAGCACCTGAACCTGACCAAGTATATCCTTCGGGATAACAATGTCCCGGGGGATGTGTATGTGGTGAGGGATGGTCAGGAGGCCATTGACTACCTTTACCGGAAAAATCAGTTTGCCGATACGGCTTCGTCTCCACGCCCTAGTGTTGTTCTTCTGGATTTGAATTTGCCCAGGGTGGATGGCAAGGAAGTTCTCAGGATCATCAAGAACGATAGTATTCTCAAGGATATCCCGGTCATCGTGGTGAGTTCCTCTGACCGCGAGGAGGATGTCAGCTACGCTTCACAGATGGGCGCTGCCGCCTATATCAGCAAGTCGGGCGGATTCGAGCAACTAAGCAAG
Organism: Bacteroidota bacterium; assembly: GCA_036769325.1. Lineage (GTDB taxonomy): Bacteria > Bacteroidota > Ignavibacteria > UBA10030 > UBA6906 > DAIPLH01. The sequence continues at coordinate 107 of DAIPLH010000498.1, read as the reverse complement.
GCAATTGCGTCCATCCAGACGTTCGCCAACAAGTTGAAACCGTAATTCCCCGGCACTTTGTCCGGTTTGCCGGGGAGGCTATCAAAAATGTTGCCCTCACACCCACC
>DAIPLH010000140.1:0-7316 GCA_036769325.1 Bacteroidota bacterium | reverse complement strand
ACACGAGCATTTCGGGGGAGTTCGTACCGGATGGTTGTCTGTGGGTTGAAGGGATTGGGGTAGGCGAGATCCAGCCAAAACCCCGCCGGCTTGCTATTGTTGTCGCCTTCAACACTTGTCACTCCGATTTCTGAATCTCCCTTGAAGATTCCCCAGTACCCTTTATCCTGGAAAAAAGCCCAGTGGGGAGCACCGACCATAATATCAGCAAGACCGTCTCCCGTCACGTCCCCAATGCCGGCCACGCTTTCTCCAAACCCTCCCTGGTTGGACATTCCGACCGCAGCGTCGTATTCCTCATCGATCATTGGACCTCCTCCATAGACGAAGACAAACCCGCTCGTAATGGTTGCATCGGGACAACCCACAGCAATGTCGTCATAACCATCGCCGTTCATGTCTCCGGCATCTTGGATGGTAAAGCCGAAGTTGGCAATACCCGGGATGGGATTTTCAAGACGCAAGCTGGGAACTGTGTCGAAGGCCATCCCTCCGTAATGCACAGAGATGAAGTCTGTACTATCACGATTCGTCCAAAGGAGATCATCAATTGAATCACCGTTTACGTCAAAACATTTAAGACCGTCTGATGCATACCAGTGTCCGCGGATCTCTACATCTGGAACTGAGTCAAGGGTATCTGGTCCTTCGCCCCAATAGATTCTGATGTAGTCATACCATTCGGAAACTGGGTAACGGCTATAATAGCCACGAACAACGAGATCGTTTAGACCGTCGGCATTAAGATCTGCAACATTGACAGCAGTGCCAAGATGATAGGAGGCAGAATCGCCAACGAGTGTGGCGTCTGGAGTCTCGGACGGAGCGGGACCAAAGTGGAAATACAACTTCCCGGCTGAGATGGCATAGTCCAGAGCACCGATAATCAGGTCCAAGTGGCCATCGTTGTTGATATCGCCGATCACGTGTGGTCGAAAATCACTCCACTGTTCCTCTCCGGAGATTTCTAATGTTGCCGATGTGTCAACGCCAGCTACCGTTCCCCAATTGACCACTACAGTGTCAAACCCATTCACCCAGGTGTTGAGTATAATGTCAGTCCACCCATCACTGTTCAGATCTCCGGCGAGCGGATACTCGCCTCGTAGTGTCAACTGTGGCTCGGTATCCGCCGAATCCTGCAGGATGTAGAATCCTGTGGCTCCTTCTCCTTGGATTGCCGATACACCTCGTGATATTGCTGCCCGGTAAGGCAGATTGAGTGAAGGCGTCAATCCAAGCATGGATCTCCCAAGCTGCTGGTCATCGATCGTCCCGAACACTTCTGTCCACTCCTGGAGGGTAACCTGGGCTGATGTCGGCGTTGTCAAAGTGGAGACTGCAACAAGAACCACGAGTGACAGGGCTGCGGTCGGCGACAAGATCCTACTCTCTTTCCAGAATCATCATAAGCACATCATCCGCCTGATTCTCCCCAACCACCCTCGACCCCGCCGGCGACAAATGCAGATCCTCCATCATCCAGAACCCTCGACACCCGGTGGAAAGTATCTCGCGGTTGCTGGTAACGCTCCACCCCTCCTCCCTTCCGATCGAAAGACAACTGTCGTACAACGCATTCTCTTCCTCCGCCACCTCGCTCATGGACAAACCCACGCGTGACAGAACTGAAAGAAGAACAGGCTCTTTCCGCATATCATCACAGAGAACCGGAGAAGGGATCAGGCTCAGGACGAGGCGGCGGTCGGGGTATTCCGATCTCATCGTAGCAAGGAGAAAGCGGATTCTGCGCAGACTCTCTTCCCGCGCAGCAGGGAAGTAGCGAAAGAAAAGATGCTGGTTGAGAACCTGCGCCGCAAACGCAGGAGGATAGTCGAGTGCCGGTTCACGAGTTTCCGCGAGGTCGTCGATATACGACAATGCCGTTCCAAGTCCGCCCCCTTGTTCCTGTGCAAGCGGCACCAAATACTGCAGCCTCGAGAAAATACCCTGCAATCCAATCTCATCCGACACCTCTCGGAGCAGATAGAGCACCCGGCTTTGTTGGAACACGGATCCGCTGTCGGCCGGATCGGTGTATTTGTACCAGACGGGGGAGTGAATTGCATAGCCCCCATCGCCAGCAGATACATAGTATGGCCGATCGTCAGTCCTCATCATGTCAAAAAGATCATTCCCGGTATAGAGGTTCAGGATGATCACCGACGGCTTCAGGTCAATGACGAACTCTTTGAGGTAGATGAATGCCTGGAGAGGCGAGAATCCGCCACGACCAGCCGCCAGGACTTCGGTATCCAGACCTGACCTCTTTAGCTCTCTCTGAAGAACGTATGCATGCGTGTACTCCAGTCGATACGGGAGCTCTGTCTGGGAATCTCCAAGCACACACAAGGTCAGATCCTTAGGTGCGTTCCGGATTTCCTCAATTGTCCGGTCGGTCCGAAAACCGCGTTCGTTGACTGTGATCGCGCCTGTGTCAGAGGCGATGAATCGGGAGTGCGATGACTGGTACGTGTAGCGGGTGCCAGTCGCGGGAGGGAGAAGAAAGCCAACCTTCTCATCTCCATAAAGATTGGTGGGTGGAAAAAGGTTAGACACGATCAGGACCAGGTCAAGGAAACCGATGAAGGCCACCAGGTAACAAGCGTACAAAAAGCCGCGCGTCAGATTCCTGCTAAGTGGTCTCATCCAGGCGGGGAGTCAGGGAGAGACAACGAAATTAACACCCCAGTATAGATATTCTCTGGCAATCCGACTTCGTCGCCAGATGGCCCTTTCCCTTTCCTGAAGATCTTCCCAGTTTTTCTCCGTCCATTGACCGGGAAGGAACAACCGGATAAACTCATGATCCTCCATGACAAATCCCTGATCGGACAGAATTCTCTTCCAAAGGTCAAAGGGCCGGATATTCTCGTTTCCGAGGAGGAACGTCCTGCCAAGCCGCTCGTCATGGACCTCTTTTATCCTTTTGGTGCCACGGAGCAGGAAGTCCTTCGTTCGTTGGAAGAGATTCCTGCCATTCTCTTCGATAGCAATCATTTTGCCGTTCTCTGCAAGCTTGTTCTTGAGAATGGCCAACGCCTTATCGAGAGGCTCGAGGTGGTGGAGCGTATCCTGAACGATGATCCTGTCGTACCTCGTGCTGCTTTCGTCGAAAATGTCCTTGTATTCGTATGTGAAGCCCTTGACATCACCTATGCCCGACCAGTACTTCAGCCGCTTCTCAATATGCTCGAAATAGAATTCAAGAGTTGTACCCCTCACCTTGAATCCGTTGAGAGCAAGGAAAATCGCAGTGGTTCCGTAGCCGCAGCCGCAATCCCAAACAGTATTCCGGTTTGAACCAATATGTTTTGAAACAAACTCAAGCCGTCGAAAGAAATAGTTCCTTCGGAAATAGAACCTTCCATCTTCGGCCAGGAACTTGTAGTAGTCCTGCATAGCCTCATGCTGGCGGAGTTCATCAAGGAATAGTGAAAAGAACTTCTCGATAGACATCGTCATGAATGAAACCCATTCCTCAGATGAAGGACCACATCGGAGTCCATGGTAACAGGCGCCCAAGACTTCGGGGCATGGCCCGGAAAAAGGAAAAACGTGTTTGAAAAGATAACGATCGATGATGAGAATGTAAAACGAGGATGGCTGTCGAAATTCAGAAGGGGCTGGGTTGATATGGTCTTAGCCGCGCGGTTGGGATGAAGTATCTCATCGGATCAGGGCGAGCTTCCGTGCTTGGACAAAATCTCCCACTGTCAGTCGGTAAATATACACGCCGCTCGCTAACCCCGCGGCATCCCACTGTCGCGTGTATGTCCCCGGTCCAAGCTTCTCGTCAACAACCGTTGCAACCTCGCGGCCGAGGAGGTCATAGATCTTAAGGTTAACGTGACTCAAATTCGCAATTCCAAATTCAAAATTCGAAATTGCGTTGAAAGGGTTTGGGTAGTTTTGGCTCAGCCTTGAGGTTTTGGGAAGATACCCTTGCTCCATCCCCACTGAGGTTGTTGATTGCGAGGTGCGATATGCTGAGTTGGCTGTACCTGCATACAAGAATCCCGCGGAATCCTCCGCAAATGCAGTGATCGGAGGGAACCCTCCGATATCAATCCAGGTATCGCCAATATTGGTGGACTTGAAGACCCTTGATGTGCAAGCCCAAACCGAGCACGCGCTCACAAAAATAGCCCCAATGGCATTGATGTGCAAGCTTCCAACGGCGAATAGAGTGAGACCAGAGCTATGCCAGCTTTCGCCATGATCGGTAGAACGATAGACGCCGTCAAAGGTTGTGCCGGCAAAAAAAACTCCATGCTCGTTTACTTCCAAGCTCAGTGTGTTGCTCGTCTCCCCACCAGATACCTGTACCCAGGTCTCGCCACTATCGATTGATCGAAACAAACCGTAATAAAAGACGCTGGCCACCAATACGTTCTCGGTGAAATCCCAATCTATCGCGTAGACCTCTGCCCCATCTGGCAGACCTTCACTTGTCCTGGTCCAGCTGTCACCATTGTTTGTAGATCGGTAGATTCCTCCGGTTCCGCCGGATGTTCCTGCAAAGACTTCGCCACCGATGGTAACCGCAATCGACGTAACGTCGGGCAAACCCAGGAACGTCCAATTTTCGCCATTGTCGCTCGAGCGATAAATGCCAGCTCCACCTCCGCCGGTGAAGAGATATTCTGTCCCGTTTCCTTCAAGAAGGTAAGCGGCAACTTCCAAGTTTGTCTGGCTCCATGTGAGCCCAAAATCGGAAGACTTGTAAAGGGGTAACTCCGTCCCTGCGAAAATGTAATCTCCGTGTACACTAAGCGACCGGACGAGGGTAACAAGGAATCCGGTCTGACTCCATGTCCCTCCATTGTCAAAAGATCGGAAGGCCCCTGAGAAGCCTGTGCCAACGTAGAGGCAGGAATTGATGTCATCCGGGGCAAAGCACAGAATCGCGTCGCTAATCCCTAACCCAAGACCGATTGGCATCCAAGTAGCACCATGGTCAGTGGAGCGGAAAATTTCCCCTTCATAGGTCCCTGCAAAGACATGATTGTCTGAGTTGAAGGAAATCGCACTCACATTGAGATCAGGAAACACGAGGGTCCAGGTATCACCCCCATCCGAGGAGAAGTACAATCCACCGGTACTCGTCGCAAGAGTATTATTGCTGTGATCAACCCCGATAGCGTTTACATTCCCAAGCAAGCCGAGTAGAACCCATGAATTCCCATGATCTTCGGACCTATAGATTCCCCCATCTCTGAATTCATCAGCCAGGCCACCCGCAAAGACAACGCCATTGGAGTCCGTCACAAGAGATACGACGTCAGCACCACCTAGCCCATTATTTGCCAACTCCCAAATGTCACCATTGTTTGTCGATCGAAACACTCCGTCCAAGCTGCCATTGCCACTGCAATACAGGTAACCGTTATCGCGGCTGATGGCAAAGGACTTAATATTGAAGAACGCCGGGAGGCCTGTATTGATTTCAACCCATGAATCCCCGCCATCCGTTGACCGAAATGCTCCGGAGTTCATTCCGGCAAAGACCCATCCCTTCGAGTTTACTACTATGGCTCGGGGAAACACATCATCACTTCCCAGTACCGTTTGCCAAGTGGACCCACCATCGTAAGAGCGAAGGATTCCTACAGACGTCAACCCTGCATATACTTCACCGTTGCTCCCTATCGCGAGACATCTTGTGTTGCCTCCGAGGGGTCCAGGCAGTTGTTCCCAGAAGCTCGTCTGGGAGAACGCACTACTCTCTGGTGCGAGATTCAGCAAAAACACAATGATGGAAGTTCGAATCATCAGATCAGTAGTATGACTTTTTTGGAGAAGGTGAGTCCACAACATTCGAGCGGGTTCAATCACCAAGATTGCCTCACCGAATCAGTACAAGCTTTCTGGTTTGAACAAAGTCCCCTGTCGCAAGCCTATAGAGGTAGATCCCGCTCGCCAGCCCCGCCGCGTCCCATTGCCGCGTGTAGGTCCCCGGTCCAAGCTTCTCGTTGACAACCGTTGCAACTTCGCGGCCGAGAAGGTCATAGACTATGAGGGTCACCAATCCGTAATCAGTAATCTGAAATCCGATTCTTGTCGTCGGGTTGAATGGATTGGGATAGTTCTGGTCAAGAGAGAAGTTAGCAGGCGACACGCTGCTGCCGTCATTCAATCCCGTTGTAATACTGACACTTCGATACACGCCGTTTGTTTCCGTGCCGGCGTACAGATAACCATCAGGGGAAGCTACCAGGCAGGTGACAATGGAGTCAGCGAGGCCTGAGTTGATCGCTGTCCACGTATAACCACTGTCCGCCGAGGATAACACCCCGATCGAGGTCGCGACAAACAGATGCCCGTCTTCGTCAAACACAATGGAATGAACGGACACCGAGTCAAGCGACCGCTGTTCCCATCGCGCACCTGTTGTTGAAACAAACAGGCCATCAGTCGAGCCTGCATAAAGAAATCCGTCGGATCGGATGGTGATCGTGTTCGGTGACCCGGTTGGACCAATCCCATCCCTCCAAGTCCTTCCGAAGTCCGTCGACCAATAGGTACTTTCATCCCGGATGATGTGCACGCCATGCGTCAAATGAGCTCGAGCAATGTTTGGAGCACCATCAGGGGTCCCTTCCCAGCCATATCCTCCGTTAAAGGACCTGATCATGGAAGGAGTTGACCACGGGTCGACCCACCCTGTCCAGGTGACAACAAGTTCGCCTCCGTCGGTTGCCAACGTAAAGAGGGGCCCGCTCTCATACAAGACATCGGACCAACTATCACCGTTGTCTGTCGATTTGACAAGTATCAACCCCCAACGGATTGCCACAACCTCCGTCCCATGGACAAAACCGATATCTCCTTCTCCCCCTGGAAGGGTTGTCCAACTCTCACCAAGGTCCGTCGTTCTATACGAGCTATCGATTCCACGGGCAAATATGCTCCCATTGCCGCTCGCTGAAAGCCCCACGATCTCAATATACGGGGCCGATGTGGGTTCCCAGAACACTGTTTGAGCACCGCACCAATCGAGGGGGATGGCGAGAAGTGAATACAAGACAGGAAGAGACAGAGCGACGCGTTTCATACAGCCACGCTCCACTTGAAGGTTTACCAGAATCTCAGCAAACGGGGGATGAAAGGCAACAGAGAGGCAAATCCCCGCCTATCGGCGGGCAGGCGAAGCACGAATCTCGAAATCCGAAACAATGTCGAAATTTCGAATGACAGAAGCGCAAGAAAGAGGTACACCTGAAGGTGCCCAACCACCCCTTGATCCCCTCCTTCAGAAAGTGTACAGACCAGTGACATCCTTTACACATGTTCGGGGACATGGTTTACACTTT
>DAIPLH010000139.1:0-7335 GCA_036769325.1 Bacteroidota bacterium | reverse complement strand
CGCACGTCATACGCGAGACTCGCAAATGACTTGAGATAGAGGATGGCGAGTGCAAATAGCGGAATGGCCACGAGCGTAGGGTTGGTTGCAATCCTGTACAACTCAACCATCACCGCCGAGGAATCGATTTCCGCGGACCTGAAACTCAACACCGCGATGGCTCCGATGATGGTGAACAATGGCGCGCCGAACAACGCCATGAGGAGAAGGAAGAGACCTACAAGGAGGAGCTCCATCAGGCCGCTTTCCCCTTCTCATCCCCTCCGGCGGCAACAACAATGCTTTCTATTGCCCTGATGAGGAAATGGAGGGCCATCAGGAGATAGCCTGGAGGCAGAATCACCACACCAACCCATGAAGGGAGGCCGAGGACCAGCTCTCCTCCAAAGTCCATTTCATCACGAAGGAGTGTGATCGAAGCATCGGCCAGGACGAGGCAGACAACCATGGCAAACAAGCTCGTCACCACACGTGCACCGTGCCGCACCTTTTCCGGAAGAAACTTGCTGAGCGCATCGATGGAAATATGACGTTCATCGACCGCTGCGAGGGCGGCGCCGGCAAAACCTACCCAGAGGACCAGGTGACGGACGACCGTATCGCCCCAGAGAAGTCCGGTGTCAAAGAAATTTCTCAGGACCACCTGGGCAAACGCAAGGATGACCATAGTAGACAGGCACAGGACGAGGACACCTGTCTCGACCTTGACAAAGAGCCGCTCAATCCCGGCGAGCAGCTTCATTTCGACGCGTCCTTCGCCCGAAAGCTCTGGATCTCTCCCTCCACCCGCGCCAGGAACTTCTCGTCGTACAGTCTGCCGACGAGTGCCTGACGTGCCTTCTTCCCGAGTCTGTTGTACTCTTCGATTGTCTTTTTGGAGCTAACCTCAATAACGCTGATACCGGATTTTTTCAGGGTGGTGATGGCAGCAGTATTCTCCTGGCGGCTTTTGAGAGTCAGTTCGCGCATGAATTTCTCTCCATTGCGGAGAAGAATCTCCCGCAGGTCAGCGGGAAGCGCTTCGAATTTCTTTAGGGAGATAACGACGGCCCCGCAAGCATCGGCAAGCGGGACGCCCATCATGTACTTTACTCTTGTATGCCACTGGAGGGCTACGGCCGCGTATGGAGAAACGTACGCTCCATTGATGAGACCTGTCTGCAAAGAAGTGAGAACATCCACAACGGATAAGGGGATGGGGTTGATGCCAAATGTCTTGAAGGTCGCCTCAGCCACGGGATCTCCCTCCCACATCCACATTTTTACGCCATTCATATCGGCAACGGTCCGCACCGGGGTATTTGTGAAGACGTAGACGAAGCCGACTTCTGCCCAGCCGAGGAGGACATAGCCACCATCGAGGAATGCCTCCTCGAATTCCGTCTGGAGTTTCTGGTAGACGTGGTCCACTTCTTCAGACTTCTCAAACAGGAACGGAGAATCCAGAATCCGGACCTTTGGCGCAATCTCGCCAAGACCTACACCGGTGAAACCTGCACAATGCAACTGCCCGATTCTGATTTTCTTGATGACGTCTTTGTCTTCCCCCTGTACGCCGCCGGGGTAGATTTTGAATCCGAGCCGTCCCCCACTTTCCTTCCGGATTGCCGCATCGTAAGCCCGCATGACGTTCATCCATGTGCTCCCTTCCGGAGCAATGGTCGCAAACTTGATGGTGTGTTCCTGTGACAGGGCATTGACAAGCGGGAGATGCAGAAGCACAAGGAAAAGCCCTGTGAGACAAATCGATTTCAGACGCCAGGAATACACTGAACTTGCTCCGGGTTGTGAATACTCTCTCATGTCACGATGATGTGAATCAGGCGGTTCAGAAAGAATCTTCGGCCAACCTGATGTGAAAATCATGCGTTGTACGCGGGGCGGCACTTCGAGGGGTGGAATCAGAAATAGTCGGACTTCTGCGCACGCAGAATACGCGCCTTTTCTTTTGCAATCGCATTGGGAAGGCGGATTGCAGGAACGGCGTCAACGGATGTCTTCTCAACGGTGAGCAGAAGCTCGTCGAACAGGGATTCGTTGAGTGTTTGCAAAGCAACGGACCGTGCGTAGTACACATGCGTCAGGAGGAAGTCCCCGCCATTGATTCTCAGAGCACGCTCGAAGTGTCGCGTCGCCCGTTCGGTATCTCCTCCAAGCATCCTGGGCCTGGTTCCGAGGAGCGTCCCGAGAAAAATGTCGGCTCCGGCAAAATAGAAGGAAGAATCCATTCCGGCAACGAACTCCATCATGACTTCAGCTCTCGGGAGTTCGGCGAGCGCATCGGGGTCGGAGAGTGAAAGATTGACGTAGCCCCCAAGGCCGAAGGCTGTCCAAAACACGGCGGGAATCCAATCTTCTCCGGCTTCAGCAAGTGCGGCGCGTAGCCGCTCAGGCGGCCCATTGAGCGCTGCCGCTATCCCCTCATCTCCCTTGAGAACGCGCATTCCGTAGTCGGCACCGCGGAGATAGAAAGCACGCGCACGATCAACGTCGGTATCCTCAATGAAACCAAGAGAATAGCTGCTATAACCCTCGCTGAGAAGGAGCAGGATATCCTCATTCTCCGGGTCAGACTTGAGCATTACCTCGAGCAACTTCAGGTTTGCGGGGAGCGCCTCGCCGGCAAATTTGAGGTCCCCTTCTTCCATGATCCCCGAATAGCCATCGTGTACAACTCCACCGACGGTGGAGACGGCAAATTGCTGGAGACAGCCGAGAAAGAAGAGCGGAAAGAGAACAACTGTGAAGCGCAGCATGGAGTCCATCGGTTTCACGGCGTCAATATAGCCAAAAGAGCGGGTCAATTCAAGAATACAGCGGGGCAGGTCGAACAGGTAAATACTCAAAGCCGGTCGAGGAAATTCAGGACTTCTCAATCGTGTGAGGCCAGAGCGTACGTTATAAGGGAATGAATGACACAGCAGGAACCATTGCTAAAAATCCGCGCCGAGTGAAAAATAGTACTTCGGCGCTGAAAACTTGTTGAGGTCCCACGCCCAGGCAACATCGAAGCGAACCAGGAACGCGAGGAAGTAGATCCGTGCACCGGTACCCATCCCCATAAGAAGGTCGCGCGTCACGACTCTCCCCTCAGCGTCACGCGTAAACGGTTTGAACGTCTTCTCATCGTTCCATGCAGTTCCTGCATCAAAGAACATCACCCCGCCAAGACTCTGCAGTCCAATCGGCAGGGGGCCCGCCTGGAGGAAAGCAAACAGAGGATACCTGAGCTCGAGGTTCATCATCGCATAGCGCGAGCCGATTGCGGCGTTGTAGTTGTACCCGCGCAACGGAGTCCCGACCTGCAGAAAGATGTAATCCTCGGCATTTTCCAGCGGAATGTAGCCTCCCTCGAACGACCGGTTGATCCAGTTGTCGACCCCGCCAATGATAAACTTCTGAGGGTCACGCCCGAAGCTTGCCCCGCCAGCCGTGCGGAACGCGATAGAATAGTTTGCACCGAGGTTCAGATAGGTTCGATAGTCTCCCGTAATATTGACGAAGCTCAACCCGTTTGGTCCGAGCTCGGGAGTTCCAAATACGTTGATGTTATACCGTGTCCCGTTCACCGGCGAGATGAAACCCCAGAGTGAGGTATCATGGGAATAGCCGACGGATGGGACGAAGACTACCCGCTCCTGAATTGGGTCGGCAATCACATCGAGATTCTCACGCGAGATGTTGTACCACGTTCCTCCGAATTCAAGCCGGTCAAAACGGTCAACCGGGAAAGCTGCAGAAAGGTTTATTCCGAACGTCCGGAAGCGATAGAAGCTGCCGCCGTAAATGTCGTCGATAACGGCAAAGCGGGCGCTATGGAATCCGGCAACACCAAAATCCACCCGCTCCGGGAGATAGAGGTACTGCAGACCGTAATCACTGTTCTTCAGGTCGAAATTGAGGTTCGTGACAAAGATGATCTGATGGTCACCAAGCAGGTCGCTGAACGCCATCACCGTGGAACCCATGACGCCATAGAATGTGTCGAAGCCGGCGTTGCCATAAATGATGTCCGGGGAAAAATTGAGCTTGTACTTATTGACGATGTAGTTTCCCTCATCGTCCACATTTCCACTGACGGAGGTTTTCCCTTCTGCAGTGGTATCTGAAACCGTACCCTGGTCATCCTTCCTGAAGACATAGTTCGAGAAATCAACTTCAACGTCTTCTCCATAAAGATCGGTCGTATCGTTCCTCGCAGGGGATTGTCCGGCGACCGATTCCTTTTCTGAATCAGCTTCCGGCTTGATCTTCGACTTTGACAGCTCCGTCAATTCCAGAACCTTCATCTTCAATTCCTGCTCGAGAGGGTTTCTCATCAGAAAGAGATCAAAGCCGGAATTGTCGAGAGATGAAAAAACCAGCTTTCCGCCGTCACGGGAGATCGACAGCTGATACACTCCACTCAATGAATTTGTTATCGGCCGGGTGGACAGAGATTCAACATCCAACAGATGAATATTGTTGATCCCGTTCATGTCGGAAACAAAGAGAACCTGTTTTCCATCAGGGGAGACGACGGGCGAGGTCTCATCGCTTTCCGGGAGGAATGTCAAACGTTGTAGAGCACGCGTTGAGGGATCAAGCGAGAAGAGATCAATCTGGCTATAGTCATACGCCCATGGAGACCCGTCCGCCCTTTCCTGCTGTGCAGCCCGATCGGATGAGAAGTAGATCCGTGAACCATCCGGCGACCATGAAGGGTCGGAATCACTGAAGATGTCATCTGTCAGGTTCTTTAACTCTTTGGTGACCATGTCATACACGTAGATATCCGATTGATGGAACCGGATTCCAACGAACACCAGCATGTCACCTTTCCGTGACCAGTCAACCGAAAATATCCCATCAAGCCCGAATGTCAGCTTCTCCTGAGAACCATCATCGACGCCGAGGATCATGATCGCATCCTCCTCACCTGCTTTCGTTGCAACAGCGATCCGTTCGCCGTCGGGCGACCATGAAATGCCGGGCGTCAGGAGGTGCAGTTCCTCGAAATCAGGGGTCGTCTGACCGTCTGCGATCTTGTCGATCCGGTCGACATCTGTCGTATTGAGAACGAAGAGGCCGAAGAAATCATCCCTGTTGGAGATAAAGGCAACGCGGTCCCCCTGCGGCGAGATGGAAGGACTTGTATTATAGAATCCACCATCCTCCTTGTGATTGGTCAGACGTCGCGCGTAATCCACCGGCTCAACTCTCTTGGCAATGTCGGGCCAGTAGATCACCTTCTGATCTTTTTGCCATCGCTCTGACAATTCCTTGAGCCCCAGCCCGATAGAGCCGCGGAACCCGTTCTCGACGCTTCGGGTGCTTTTGACCCGATTCAGGATCTCGCCGATTTTCTGTTCCCCGTACTTGCGGGCAATGTAGTACCAGACTGACTGCCCCCCGCGGTACGCAAAGTATCCATAGAGATTCTGAATTTCGGGGAGGTACTCGTTGACGGTCGCATCACGAAGGAACATGTCCGAATTGCTGTCCCACTCCAGCGCGGCATATTCGGCGAGGCCTTCATTGAACCAGAGTGGAAGCTGGAGGGTGATGTTGTTGGAGATGATCGACTGGATCGATCCACCGTAGAACATGTCGTTTAACACGGCATGAACCAGCTCGTGGTGAATCACATGGCGAAACTTCCTGTAGTCTCCTTCGAACGGAACGACTACACGATTCTTGAAGAGCTCCGTGACGCCGCCGATCCCTTCATCAAGGTAGCTGCTGACGACATTGGTCTGCTGGAAATCGTTGTGAGAATTGTAGATGACCAGGGGAACCCTGTTCACAAGACGGTAGCGGATCAGATCGCTGATCTGGGTGTATGCGGATTCAGCGGCTGCGGCGGTAAACACCGCCAGGTAATCTCCACCCTCGCTGAAGTAAATATCGAAATGGTCGGTCTGTATGAATGACCAAGTGAAATCATCATACTGAACCTTGTTCTTCCCAAACGATTGGGATAGACCGTCCGGAGCCAGGAATGCAGCCAGCATCAGAGCCCCGGCAATCACCCTCGCAAAAACCGCGTACTTCACGTGTACCCTTCCCATCCGTTATCTGCTGGACCCTGCCATTTTCCTTGATAGTGTACCGAAATTGATGGAAATATGCAAAATCTGAGTGCTTTTTGACCCTGGAGGGGTCTTTTCATGGATTTTGGCCGGCCGTCTACTGCACGAGTATCATGTCAATTTCCTGTTCGCGGGGGTCCACGGAAACTACCTTAACCTTCACTTTGTCCCCAAGCCTGTAAACCTTTCCGGTCGACCGTCCACGGAGTGAATACTGCCTCTCATCGAAGAGGTAGTAATCGTCTGCGAGGTCCCTCACCTTGATGAGGCCTTCGATCAGAAGGTCGTTGATCTCCACAAACAGACCGAAATCGGTAACGCCACCAATTACCCCTTCCAAGACATCCCCCAGATGACGCTTGATGTACTCAACCTGCATGACCTTCACCGAAGCACGCTCGGCTTCAACGGCAACCCGTTCCCGCTCCGAAGACTTTTTCGCAATGAATGGGATGCTTTGTTCCAGACTGGACAGGCGCCCGTCGGAGACCTTGCCGTGATACTCCAGCAAGAGTCGATGAACGATAAGATCCGGGTATCGTCGTATTGGCGAGGTAAAATGCGTGTAGTATTGGAACGCGAGCCCGAAGTGGCCGATATTGGTTTCAGAGTAGATTGCCTTGGCCATCGACCTGAGGGCGACCTCGTTGATCAGTAATTCGACTTCGGATCCCCTGACCTTGTCAAGCAGCTGTTGAAGTCCCTGTGAAGAAACAGATTGCCTCACATCAAGCGAGAAACCGAACTGCTTGACGAAATGTGCCAGATCGCGGATCCGGTCCGGTTTTGGAGCATCGTGAATCCGATAGATGAACGGTTTTGCGCGCCGGTCATCCTTGGCTGACCCAATGTGCCGCGCAACGGTCTGGTTGGCCAGGAGCATGCACTCCTCCACCAGTCGGTGTGCTTCAAGCCGTTCCTTCTTGATGATCCTTTCGGGCAGTCCGTTGCTGTCGAAGACGAATTTCACCTCCGCAGTGTCAAAGTCCAGACTCCCCTTCTTCTTACGTTTCTTGTTGAGAAGTTTCGACAACCTGTCGAGGGCTTTGAGCTCGCTCACAAACTTGCCGGATTCAGACTTCAGATTCTCCTGCGCTTCTTCATACGAAAACCTGTGCGCGCTGTGGATCACGGTTTTCCGGATTTCGTAGTCTTCAACGGTCCCGTTTGCATTCACCTCCATCAGCACGCTATAGGTCAGCCTGTCCGTTGCCGGACGCAGACTGCAAAGATCGTTCGAGAGTCGCTCCGGCAGCATCGGAAT
>DAIPLH010000138.1:0-7351 GCA_036769325.1 Bacteroidota bacterium | reverse complement strand
GCATGAAGTTCGACTTTCAGGACGTCGTCTACTTCCTCGGCCGGGAGACGATCTACCTGCTTCCCACCCACGAATTTGGCTTCGTTGCCCTTCTGAACCCCACGCGAACAGGTTATGAAATCCACACCCTCCCATCCCTTGCTGATGCAACGGACCTCGACGGCAAGCACTTTTCGATGAATGATGGAGTAGCCGGGTGGGTCATCAATCACAAGCGCTTCGTCTCGGCAGAGCTCCAGGCCTGCGCGGCATACCATTCCGAGATCGAAGGGGCGCTTGCCGATCTCAGCATGAGACATATCCTTGCCGTCCCCCTGCAAACGTCCGACGATACGATCGGGTGCCTCGTTCTGAGCAAGGGCGGAAACGATCCTTTTGAAAAGGAAGAAATCTGGATTGCCCAACTCCTTTCACTCCAGGTTGCGATCGCACTGAAGAATCAAAAGCTGTTTGAAGATGTGGGCAAAAGAATCACGCAGATTGAACTTGCCCATGAAATTGCCGAGAAGCTGACTTCGACCCTTGATCTGGACGCTCTTCTCGCGTCTGCGGCCGAAACAATCAGGAGGGCAAGGGGCTATTTCGACGTGACAATTTTCATGATCGAAGAAGGCAGCGACGATGCCATGCTCGTTGCCCATTCGGGCAACTATGTAGACTTCCTTCCCCACGGCTACCGACAGTCGCTCTGTGAGGGTATGGTTGGTTGGGCCTTGAAGCATGGTGAAAAGGTTCTCGTGAATGATGTTACGAAGGACCCGAGGTACGTTGCCTATGAGTATCATAGCACTATGTCTGAACTTGCAGTTCCGATCAAAATCGAAGGCAAGGTGGTCGGCGCTGTAAATGTCGAAGACACGCGCATCGGGGCTTTCGATGAGACCGATGCTATTGTTCTGGAGACCATCTGCGACCAGCTTGGCAGCATGATCAATAACGCCAGGCTTTATGACCAGTTGCAGAAAACGAATGCCACCCTCACCGAGCTTGACCGGATGAAATCGGATTTTCTCGGGATTGTATCACATGACTTTCGTACTCCGCTTGCCAGCATTATCCTTGCTGCAAAGGCGATGGTGAAGCGTGGAACCGAACTGGAGGAGCCCAGAAGGAATGAGTACCTGCGAATCATTGTGGATCAGGCGGAGAGGCTCAAGCAGCTCGCGGAAGATACCCTTTCTATTACGCGCCATGAACGAGGTCAGCTTTCGTACCACTTTGAGCTCGTCAATGTCGAACGCCTGATTAAGGACGCGCTCAATGCGGTCTCCGCATCAAGGAGGCATGTCATCGATCATCGGGTCGATCACAACGCAGCGTATATCAACGGCGATCACATGAAACTTCGCCAGTTGATCACGAACCTTGTGTCCAATGCCGTAAAATATTCGCCGCGGGGGGGAGTGGTTAAAGTAACGGCTGAACAGTACCAGGGCGGCGAGGTCCTCTTCTCTGTATCAGATGAGGGAATTGGAATCCCGAAAGAGCAATACGACCAGTTGTTTAAGAAATTCTCCAGGGTAAACACAACAGAAGCGAGGGAAATCAAGGGTTCAGGTCTGGGGCTCTGGATTTGTCACGAAATTGTTACTGGTCACGGGGGAAGGATTTGGGTAGAGAGTGTTCAGGGGAAGGGAAGTACTTTCAGATTCACACTCAAAGCAGAGCAGGAAATGCCTTAGGGACCCTCGGCTCCTCCCACTTCACCGCTCTTCGGTTTTAAGCTTTTCATCGGATCCCCTTCAATCTCCCGGATTGCCCCCTTATAGAATTCATGCCAACGTCGCAAATCCTGGTTATAGTACGCAATGGTGTTCTCTATCTGTTCCCTCGTCACTCCAAGTCGGGCCAGAGTAGTGTCAGGATCATATCTCTTGATGTTGTACAGGGTCTGTGGTCCTAACGTCTTCTCGTTCTCAACCAATGCAGCATAGACCTTTGCGAAGGTATCCTTGTCAAGGACGTCGGCACTCTGATCATTCGCCCCGCACCCCGCAAGGATCAGGACGAAAAGCACGAGTGCGCAAGTCATTTTTTCCGCAGACAACATAGCTCCATCATACCAAAGCGACGGGTATCAGTCAAGGCTGTGCCAGGGCTATTCTTGACTTTCAGAGTCGTCCTCGTTATATTTTTAGCCCGCTTATCCGGAATTTTCCAATGTTTTTTGATAGATGAGAGAGGAGATGGTACCCGCTATGGGTTCAACGGCGGATTTTCGTCCCGGTTTGGTTATCAAATACAACAATGAACTGTATACGGTTATTGAGTTTCAGCATGTGAATCCGGGGAATTGGCGCGCCTTTGTCAGAACACGGCTAAAGAGCCTCAGGAATGGCAAAGTCATAGAGAACCGTTTCAGGGCCGGTGAAGCCATTGATGTTATTCGGATTGAACGGAAGGAGTATCAGTTCCTTTACCGTGATGGGACCGGCTACGTTTTCATGGACAAGGTGAATTTTGAGCAATTGACCGTCGAAGAGCGACAGATCGGGGATGGTGCGCAATTCCTGAAGGATGGGGAATCGATCGATATTCTGTTCAACAACACTGATATCACGGGAATCGAATTGCCGGTCAGTGTTGAGCTGCAGGTCGTAGAGACAGTACCCGGTGTTCGCGGTGATACAGCCAGCAACACAACGAAGCCTGCCCAACTGGAAACAGGGGCGACTGTCAATGTCCCTCTCTTCATCAATGAAGGAGACATGTTACGCATTGATACACGCACCGGGAACTACATCGAGCGGGTGAAGTCGAACTAGCGATTGGAAATTATTGCATTCCCATCCCTTCCCGGTAACGATTCACCAACGCGGAGTCTGTATGGATCTGAAATTTGTCGAACGTCTCTTGCAGCTTCTGGCAGACAGCAAAGCGGACGAAATAGAGATTGAGGAGGAAGGGAAGAGGGTTAAAGTTGTTAGGCATTCTGCCGCCCCGGCGCGCCAGGAGGTCTATGTGCCTCCCGCGCCAGCAGCCGCTCCCGCTGTTTCACACCAGCCCGCAGCCGTTGCACACCATGAAATTCGATCGCCCATTGTAGGGACATTCTACCGATCCCCGTCGCCGGATGCCGCCGCATTTGTTGAAGTCGGGTCTGCTGTGCGGCCCGGGACCGTTCTGTGCATTGTCGAAGCAATGAAACTCATGAACGAAATAGAGTCGGACATCGAAGGAAAAGTTGCCAAAGTGCTTGTGGAAAACGGGCAGCCAATCGAATACGACCAGCCTCTCTTTCTCATCGAAAAGCCCTAGCCCCGGTTTTTTCACCCTGGAGTCCTGTCTTTGTTCAAGAAGGTTCTGATTGCGAATCGTGGTGAAATTGCGCTCCGGATCATCCGGGTCTGCAAGCAGTTTGGAATTCAAACTGTTGCGGTGCATTCCACTGCTGATGCCAATTCGCTCCATGTGCGCTTCGCCGACGAAGCGGTTTGCATTGGACCGCCTTCCAGCAAGGAAAGCTATCTGAAGATACCGCGGATTATCGCGGCCGCTGAGATCACAGGCGCAGATGCAATCCATCCGGGCTATGGCTTCCTCGCCGAGAATGCGAGTTTCGCTGAGATTTGTACAACCTCAGGAATGAAGTTCATCGGTCCGAGCTCCGAGATGATTGCGAAGATGGGGGATAAAGCCCTGGCCAAGGAGACAATGAAAAAGGCGGGCGTCCCTGTCGTCCCGGGAAGCGATGGGGTTGTCAAATCACCTGCTGATGCAGTTGAACTTGCGAAAGAAATGGGACTTCCGATCATCCTCAAAGCAGTTGCCGGCGGCGGGGGAAGAGGGATGCGCATCATTCGGGATCTTGATGAGATTGAGCACGCGTTTTCAACCGCCAGCCATGAGGCCGAGCAGGCATTCACCAATGCCGATCTTTATATCGAGAAGTACATTGAACAGCCCCGTCACATCGAAATTCAGGTGTTCGGTGATCAGCACGGCAATGTCATCCATCTCGGCGAACGCGATTGTTCCGTCCAACGCCGCCACCAGAAACTGATCGAAGAGTCCCCCTCTCCGATTGTCGACGAGGATCTCAGGGAAGCAATGGGTGAAGCGGCGATCAAGGGTTGCAAAGCTGTGAGCTATGAAAATGCGGGCACCATCGAGTTTCTGGTCGACAAGGACAAGAAATTCTATTTCATGGAAATGAATACCCGGATCCAGGTCGAGCATCCTGTTACGGAAATGGTGACGGGCCACGATCTGATCAAGCTTCAGCTCCGTGTTGCAGCCGGAGAAAAGCTCCCCCGTCGGAAGATCAAGCAAAGGGGCCACTCAATTGAGTGCCGGATCAATGCAGAAGACCCGGCAAAGGGATTCCGTCCATCGCCCGGACTCATCACCGGATTCCATATGCCAGGCGGGTTTGGCGTTCGCGTCGATACGCACAGCTACGCAGGCTACTCCGTTCCGCCTCACTACGATTCTCTGATCGCGAAACTTGTTGTCTTCGCGCAGGACAGGGAAGGAGCGATCAACAAGATGTCCTCCGCTCTGGACGAATTCACCATTGAAGGGATTCACACGACGATTCCGTTTCACCGGCAGGTCATGCGCGACAAACGCTTCCGAGACGGGACGTTCGATACAAGTTTCCTTGATACGTTTACGTTCAAGCCCGAAGAACCGGAATAGAGTTCATTTGCCGATTGCTGCTACAAACAACATCCGTTCGACCTCAACATCTGACAAAGGCCTCATATGAAACTCCAGGAAAATCTTCGGTACACGAAAGACCATGAATGGATCCTGATCGAAGGGACGACGGGAACTATTGGAATTACAGACTACGCTCAGGGCGAGTTGGGAGACATTGTCTTCGTCGAGCTGCCGCAGGCAGGAAAAGAGATCAAGGCGGGGACGTCGTTCGGCACAATTGAGGCAGTGAAGGCGGTGTCAGACCTCATCGCACCGGTTTCCGGAACAGTAACTGAGATTAATAAGGACCTTGAAGGTACACCAGAGGTTGTGAACCAGGACCCGTACGGCAAAGGTTGGATGTTAAAGGTTAAGCTTTCGAACCCGTCTGAAGCAACCACGCTCATGGATGCCCGGGCCTACCAGGCGCACGCAGGGAAATAAACGGGGGGGGTCTGGCGGTTCACTTGGCTGTTGGGCGTTGAATGTTGGCTGTTGAATGCTCACAGGTTGCCGGATGAACATCGAACAGTCAACATCCAACACCGAAGTATATGCAGTTGATGCAGATGCGGGGCCCGATGGGCCCCGTCGCATTTATTGGCTGGACGAAGTCCTTCCGCTACGCTCTGCTAAGCGCAGAGGTACAGTGAGGGCACTTTGTCGCCTTGATCGGTATGGCCGTGCAGCAATGTTCGCACTCCTTTGTTGTCGCTGCAGCAGGCGCTGCTTCTTCCTTTCTCTTCATGGTGTTGATTCCCTTGATCAGCAGGAAGACGGCGAAAGCAACAATAAGGAAGCTAATGATGGAGTTGAACCAGAGGCCGTAGTTCACAGTGACAGCGCCGGCTGCCTGTGCTTCGGCAAGAGCGCCGTACGGGCCGGGTTTTACTCCCTCCTTCAGAACTGCGAAGAAGTTTGAGAAATCAACTCCCCCAAGCATCATTCCGATCGGCGGCATGAGAACGTCCTTCACAAGGCTCGTCACGATTGTCCCGAAGGCTCCGCCAATGATGATGCCGATTGCCATGTCGACAACATTTCCGCGCATCGCAAATTCTTTGAATTCCTTCAGCATGTCAATTCCTTTCTTGTCTGGTGAGTCTGTCTATCCGATAGTTTTGATCACTACTCCACGCGCTCCGGGCAGTCGCTGCCGCATTCTGTCGAGATGGTCAAAGTCGAGTTCAGCAATCGCTATTCCTTCACCATCCTCACATTGAGCAAGGATCTGACCCCACGGTCCGATGATCATCGAACGTCCGTAGCTCGCGCGACCTGCCCCGTGCTCACCTGATTGCGCAGGCGCCACAACATAACAAAGGTTTTCGATTGCACGCGCTCTCAGGAGGATCTCCCAGTGATCGCGCCCGGTTTCACGCGTGAAGGCTGACGGGACGAACAACACACTTGCGCCCCGGAGTGCAAGTACCCTGTAGAGTTCCGGAAAACGCAGGTCGTAACAGATGCTCAGACCCATTAACTGTCCGTCCAGCTCAACCGTCGTCACGGTCGAACCGCCTTCCACAAGGCGCGATTCCGTGAACGTGTTGCGTTCATCGATGTGCGCATCGAACAGGTGAATCTTATCATACCGGGCTGAGAGCCCGCCGGTCTTATCGAATACGAGGCAGGAGTTTGTGACCATTCCGGGTTTTGAGCCCTTGATGGGCAAACTTCCGCCGACGACGGTCACCTTGTTTGTTGCGGCGAAGGAGCGGAGAAAGTCCACACCTGGTCCGCCCGGGATGTCTTCCGCATGGGCGAGCTTTTCCGCAGTGTCTTCTCCGATGTAGGTGAGATTCTCAGGGAGGGCAAGGAGTTGCGCACCGCGGTGGACGGCCTGTGTCATAAGATGTCCGGCCCGCTCGAGATTCTCCGTCCGGTTCTGCCTGGAGCAAAGCTGGATAACAGCAACTGTGAGGTTGTTCACTTCAATCAGCCGAAAGGTGGGTGGCGACTTCTTCCACGGAGTCTAAAATCTTTTCTGCCTGGTCGAATCTCAGACTCCTGGTGAGGTGAGAAGGGACAACCCAGCACCGGATCCCGGCGTTCACCGCAGCGGTGAGGCCACGTTCTGAATCTTCGATAACCAGACATTCTCCTGCAGTCAGTCCGGTTCTCTCGAGCGCTTTCAGGTATGGTTCCGGATGCGGCTTGCTCAGAGTATAGTCCTCCCGCGCAAGGACAAATTCGAAAAACTCCATCAGTTGGCTTTTCTCATGGATCAGTTCGAAGTGATACCGCCTGGAGCTTGTCACAACCGCCTGTCTGTACCTGCTCCTGAGGCGGGCAAGAACGGACCGGACTCCGGGGATTACCGTATCCCTTCCTCTCACGAGGTTTGAATACAGATCAAAGCGCTGGCGCCGCAGGGTTTTCACTTCCTCGTCGGAGAGCCCTTTCTCCTTTGCAAAATGCCACGCGCCCGCGGCGCGCCGGAGAAACAATTCCTGGTAATCACCTTCCGTCAGATCGATACCGACGGTTGCGAGAACCGAGCGGGTTGCCTCGTAATAGAATGACTCCGTGTCAACAAGTACGCCGTCATTGTCCCAGAAAATACATTTGATGTTCCCTATCCCGTTTTGTCTGTTGGTCATATCCCCGCTATTGAGACCTCATAACCCGGAAGGTTCCTGAATGCAGGATCATTGTGAATGGTGGTGACGATCCCACCAGTTTGAGCGACGCGCTCATGGATCCC
>DAIPLH010000497.1:0-2079 GCA_036769325.1 Bacteroidota bacterium | reverse complement strand
TCCGAGCCAACGGGCAATCCCATTGAGGTGACGGGCGGCACGCTGGAACTGCAAGGGGTCTATCTCATCGCGGCGGTAGGCAGAGACAGCATCGACGCCTCAAGCCCCAAAACTGTGTTTGCCGTTGGGACCGTCGCCGCGAATACTGCGGTGGACGGAAACGTGACCATCGACGCCAGTCGCATCCTCGCACCGTGAGAAGTACATGGAGATCGCATCGAACATAGGATCGGTCGGGCTGGCGAGTCTGGCCGGCTGGCTCGTGCCAGGCGGGAGCAGTGAAATTCCAGATGCGATCATTGTTGGAGGAGAAGTTACCTCGGTGTTGACATTTGAACCGAGTGTGTCGTCGGTTCTGACTATAGACTAGGGAGAACCAATGTCACAGATCGGACAAGTTTGTCGAGATTGTGACCATGACATTCACTATAAAAAGGTGAAGAAGAAAAAGAACAAAGAGCCTTTAACGGATGGAACAGCAACCTTTACGTTTACGAGGAAACTTGATGGTGCTGTTATTGCATCCGGCAGTGTTCCATATGAACCATTAGTGGATACTGATCCATCTTATCCTTCTTACTTTGTTGTCCTCGACAAGCAGTACACAAGTTCGTCCCTTTTGAACCTGAATGAATGGTACATTCTCAGGATCGTGTTTGATAAGGACGGATACGACGATGTGATCTCTCTTGAACTCTTGGCAGTCGATAAGTGAGGCTGGAATGGCATCTACGCTAATTCATGTAAACGGGAATGGTAAGTCCCACAAAAAAGTGGCGATTAACCAGGAAAAGGTATTTGCGAAACTCACGCGAATGACTACAAACCTCCTTCTGTCTCGGGTTGATGCTCTTGCAGGAGCGGGGTTGGATCCTGTTGGCAGGAACTTTGATAAAGAGTGCGGGTACATTGAAGGTGAACCAACAATCGAACAGTATGACGAGTTTTACCAGAGAGTTGGGGTTGCTCGTCGTGCGATTCAGATTCTTCCGGATGAATGCTTTAGTATTCCTCCGGACATTTACGAGCTAGAAGACTCGAGGAAGACTGCGTGGGAGCGTCGCTTGAAGGAAATCGTCGAAAAGCACGATCCTGCTCAATACTGGCATCGTGTCGATGAACAGTGCGGAATTGGTCGATTTGGGGCCCTCATGGTCGGAATTAACGATCGGAGAGATCCTAAACTTCCTATTAAGGGGATTAACAAGGACGGGATACGAACTGCTCCTACTCCATCTGTACTTAGTGAGATCCTCTACCACCGAGTCTTTTCGGAAAAGAACATCGAGATCGTGAGTGTGGAGAAGGACAGGTTTAGTCCACGATATGGCCAGCCGACTATGTATCGTTTCAGGTTTACGGGGAAGCAAGATACCCAAAATCTGATATCTGAGGAAGCAGGAGAAGCACAAGTTGAGCCAATGGATGTTCACTGGTCTCGGGTCATTCATGTTGCTGATAACATTGGTGAGAGTGAGATTTATGGAACACCACGTCTCAAACCGATTATCAACGACCTTCGTGACTTACGAAAGATCGCCGGTGGATCGGCTGAGATGTTCTACAAAGGAGGCTTTCCTGGGATCAGCTTCGAGACTCTACCAGAACTTGTAGCAACTGGCGAGCTCGATATGGAGTCGGTGAAGGCCGAAATTGAGGCCTATGCGAATGGGCTACAGCGCTACTTGCGTCTGATCGGGATGTCTGCCAAGTCCCTCGCTCCGCAAGTTGCTGATCCAGAGAAGCATTTATCCAGTCGCCTAATGCTGATCTGTACCGCGATTAAGACACCGATGAAGATATTTACCGGTTCAGAAGCAGGGCACTTGGCAACGGGTGAAGATAAGGTCATGTGGCGTGATCGAATTCAAGGTAGGAACAACAAGCACTGTTCGCCGAGAATTGTTCGGCCTTACCATGAGCGGCTCCAGCTCATGAATGTAATGCCTCAGGTGAAGTCGTTTGTTATCAAATGGAAGGATCTTTCAACTCTTAGTGAAGGCGATAAGGCCAAGGTTGCTCTCCAGAGAGCGCAGGCAATCTTGCAGTACATCACGAGTCGGTCGAGTGTGATGATCC
>DAIPLH010000137.1:3836-7363 GCA_036769325.1 Bacteroidota bacterium | reverse complement strand
GGCGGTTGCCGGTGAAGCAGGGGTTCCGTTCTTCTCCATCTCCGGAGCAGACTTTGTTGAAATGTTCGTTGGGGTGGGAGCGAGCCGTGTGCGCGATCTGTTTGAGCAGGGAAAGAAAAGCGCTCCGTGCATTATCTTCATTGATGAAATCGACGCCGTCGGCCGGCACCGCGGGGCGGGACTCGGCGGAGGTCATGATGAACGAGAGCAAACGCTGAACCAGCTTCTCGTAGAAATGGACGGGTTCGAGCAGAACATCGGTGTGATCATCATCGCCGCGACAAACCGTCCTGATGTCCTTGACCCTGCTCTCCTGCGTCCCGGCCGGTTCGACCGCCAGGTCGTGGTGGACCGTCCAGATGTTAAGGGACGAGAAGGGATTCTCCGCGTACACACCAAGAATATCCCTCTTGGGGATGACGTGAAGCTCGAAGTGCTCGCCAAGGGAACGCCCGGATTGGCCGGGGCAGAATTGGCCAACCTGGTGAATGAAGCAGCCCTCCTTGCCGCTCGGCGAAATGCCAAGGCAGTCAGCATGAAGCATTTCGACGATGCCAAGGACAAAGTGATGATGGGAATGGAGCGAAAGAGCATGATCATCTCCGAGCGGGAGAAGAAGATCACCTCCTATCATGAAATTGGCCACGTCCTCGTTGCGCGAAAACTTCCCGATGCGGATCCGGTTCACAAGGTCACGATCATACCCCGGGGACGGGCGCTTGGCGTCACCACCTACCTGCCTATTGATGAAAAACACACCTACTCAAAGGTCTATCTTGAATCGATGATCACCTATGCGCTTGGCGGACGTGCAGCTGAAATGCTTGTGTTTGGCGAGCTCACGACCGGAGCAGGGAATGACATCGAGCGCTCCACCGACCTTGCCCGGAAAATGGTGTGTGAATGGGGAATGAGCGACCGGCTCGGACCTCTGACATACGGTCAGAAAGAGGAAGAGGTTTTCCTCGGGAAGCAGATCTCGCGGCACAAGAACTACAGCGAGGAAACTGCCGTTGCCATTGACGAAGAGATTAAAGGGATCGTCAATAAGTCCATGAGCCGGGCGGAGCAAATTCTGAGGGAGAACGTTGAGGTCCTTCACCGTCTTGCCGCGGCCCTGCTTGAGCGTGAAATCCTGGACGCGAACGAAATCGATTTGATCATCAAAGGGGATCCGCTTCCTCCTCTGAACGGTGGAAATGGTCAGGAGGATGAGAAGAAGTCTGTCTCCGCCAGCGGCGAGGGTGACGGATCAACTTCTGCATGAGCTGGCTGCCTGACGTTGAAAGCAGCTATCAGGGGGAGCTGATCCGAAAGGGAGTTCATCTCTCGTCACTCTCCCTCCCGATCGCATATGCGTTTCTTGATAAGTGGACCGTGTTGTGGTTCCTGCTTCCGCTTACAGGATTCTTCCTCGTGACAGACCTTCTCAGGCTGTTCGTTCCACCATTCAGAGAATTTTACCACCGGCTGTTTGGCTGGCTCATGCGCGAGCACGAACGCGGGGCCGGTACAAGAAGTCTCAACGGCGCTTCCTATGTTCTCCTCGCTGCGTGCATCTGCGTTTTCTTTTTCCCCAAGGTCATAGCGATCACGGCATTCTCCATCCTGATTATTTCCGATACAGTTGCCGCGTTGATCGGACGAAGGTTCGGGAAGAGGCCCTTTCTTGGAAAATCGCGTGAGGGGGCGACAGCGTTTCTCATCAGCGCACTGCTCGTGGTGATTTTCACTCCGAAGGTTTCCTACGTCCCCACTGAATATGTCATCGGCGCTGTTGGCGCTCTGGTTGGCACGGTCGTGGAATCCCTTCCGATCAGAGTCGACGACAACCTGAGCATACCCATCAGCATAGGGGCCGTGATGTGGTTGCTGTATGGCGTTCTCATGCCAATGACAATCATAAGCTAGCGGTCAGTGGCCATGCCTCGGGGGAATCTCCTTGAAGACCAACCTCGTTCCTTATCCACCAAGAATGTTCTGGTTTCCTTAGCATATCGAACATTCCAACTCAGCCTGCCGATTGCTTTGGGCTTGATGCTGATATCATGCTCGGATGACTCCACTAATCCTTGTATTGGTTGTGGGCCTGTGTTCACGGTCATCGACTCTGAACCTGCATGGTCTCCTGACGGGTCGACAATAGCATATCTCCACGCTGACCCGGACCCAGATTCGTCCGGAATATATTTGATTGATACGTCAGGGATCAATGTCAGGCTGATCTATGCAAGCCCTGGTGCTGGGGGACCTCGGTGGTCACCGGATGGGCGTTGGATTGCATTCTCTGACGGAGCCCAGGTTTTCAAGATGACCTCCGAGGGGGATAGCCTCGTGCAGCTAACATACGAGGGTCGCAATTTCCATCCGGCGTGGAACGGGGATGGGAACCTTATTGCGTTTAGCCGTTCCATCTGCGAGGGACCTGAAACCTGCGGCCTCTGGGTTGTTTCAGCCGATGGCGGCACTGGAACCTTCCTTGTTCCATATGCCAACTATCCCGATTGGAACCCAGGCGAGAACGAGGTTCTCTATAGAACCAGGGCTATTGATACAAATGGGATTGCCTTTGGAGACTCTATTTGGTCGTACTCTGTTGCAACTGGTCAAAGTGATTTCATCACACTGCTATCCCATCCAAATTACTCCAATTCATACTACAGGTACTCGCCGGACGGTGGAAGGATCGCCTTCACCTCACAGCCAGACGGAATGGTTCCCCAGGTTTGGCTCATGAATTCCGATGGGCTCAATCGCAACGTGTTGGCAGATCCTGCCTATACATGCGATTGGTCACCTGATGGTGAGTGGTTGGTTTACACCGCTTCAGGAGAGGGAGACGGTCGGCTCTGGCTCGTCAAGAGCGACAACTCCTCCAGGAGGCAACTTACTCGTTGAGAAAGAGTCTAAAAAGACAAATTTTTTTCCCTCAGATTTGCCTGTGCCTCCTCCAGATTCTCATCATTTCCGCCGCGTGGGCTCAGGCCGACCCTTCGAAGAGCTTCCAAAGGCCGGATCTCGTTGAGATTACGCGGCTGGATTCCACGATTCGACTTGATATCCGTTACGCCACTTCAAACAACTTCCTGGGGAGACCCATGTACACATCGGCGCGGGCATTTCTTCAGCGACCGGCTGCGGAAGCGCTGGTGAGAGTTCATCGAAAACTGACATCGGAAGGGTACGGACTGCTGGTATTTGACGGATATCGACCATGGAGAGTAACGAAGAAATTCTGGGATGAAACCCCGGCCGAGAAGAGGATGTTTGTGGCGGATCCGGCCCAGGGATCAAGGCACAATCGGGGCTGTGCCGTTGATCTCTCGCTGTATGACCTGAAAACGGGGAAAGAAGTCAGGATGCCGAGCAGCTATGATGAGTTCACGGAAAAGGCGTCGTCCTCCTATGCAGGCGGATCAGCGGGGGAACGAAAGCTCCGCGACCTCTTGAGGTCTGCTATGGAATCGGAAGGATTTGCTGTCAATCCCGGTGAGTGGTGGCACTTTGATTTTATTGGATGGCAGAAG
>DAIPLH010000137.1:0-3826 GCA_036769325.1 Bacteroidota bacterium | reverse complement strand
AGTATGAGATTTTGGATCTGACGTTTGAGGAGATGGCGCCCTAAGCAGGCTGTTAAAAGATCCTCCTTGAAGGACAGATTGAACCGCCAAGACGCCAAAAAGATAACCAACTTCTTAGATCTTAAATCTATGTTCATCAATCAGTATTCACTCAGTACAGCCGCTCTGTACAAAGCGATAGAGCCCGGTGAACATCGAACATCGAACAAGGAACGAAGATTGATGAAGTTTGGATGTACAGATCGAACAGCCTTGTGAATAATGAATGTCGAATCACGAATATTGAACAAGGAAGTGTTCAGCGGCTTGCTAGTTCTTCAGCTCCAGCAAAGCCTCGCGGACCCGCGGGAACATTTCCCGGATGTCCTTGATTGAGACCGCCCCGACAGAGAGCCGGAACCAGCCTGTTTCTTCCTCCGACCCGAATGCCTGAAAAGGAACAAGTCCCACTCCCGCTTTCTCAAGAAGATATTTTCGAATATCCTCGTTCGTTGTCAGAAGCACTCCGCTCTTCGTTCTCTTTCCATTCAGGGCGAAGCGTACACTAAGGTAGATTGCTCCCATTGGTTCAATCGCGGAAACCGGGAGCCCCTCTGAGGCAAGAGCGGAGACTCCTTCGTGGAGGGCGCTGAGTCTCTGAAGCACTCCATCCTTCATTTGTTTGCTGTAGTCCTTCACAGCGTTGTCGTGTCTCAGGAGCATGGCCGTAGCCGTCTGTGCGAACCGGGGTGCCCATGCGCCGACGTGGGCAAGGATGCTTCCCATCCTCCGGACAATATCCGATGGACCAACAGTCCATCCAACCCGGATACCGGTGGACGCAAATGCTTTTGAAATCCCGTCAACAAAAATTGTCAACGGCTTCAGTTCCGGACAAAGGCTGACAGGGTCATAATGTTCCGTTTTTCCGAACGTCAGCATCCAGTAGACCTGATCGTAGAGCAGATAGAGAGGGCGCTCTCCTGCGGGCCGGCGTCGATTTTCCTCGAGAACCAGTTCACAGATCTCCATCAGGGTCTGACGGGAGAATGCCGTGCCTGTCGGATTCAGGGGTGAGTTCAGAGCAAGAAGGCGCGCTCCGGGGAGATGACTCTTCAGTTGCGCTGCTGTCGGAAGGAAAGCGGTCGATGCATCACAACGGACAGGGTCGTGGATCCCTCCAACCAGATTTGTGTAATGGTTATTATTCCACGATGGAACCGGATATACGACGCGATCGCCGGGGTCCACAACCGATCGATAGATTCCATAAATTCCCGGCCTCGATCCTCCATGAATAAGAACGGATTCGACCGGATAGTCGAGTCCCATCCATTGGCTGTAGAATTCCCTGACCGCTTCCCTCAACTCAAGGACGCCATCGGAGGGCGGATAGTGGGTTTCACCCTTTTCTATCCCCTCCTTAAGTTTCTCCTGGAAAAAATGTGGAGGATGGAATTCCTTCGGATTGAAATCCCCTACGGTCAGGTTGCAAATACTCCTGCCTTCAGCAGCCATGGCCCTGAGATCACTGGCAATCTTGAGAATTTCCGACCCGATGACGTTCTTTGCGAGAATTGAAAGACGCCCGTTCAGATGCGGCGATTCACTTCCGGCCTTGACACCCGCACTTGTTTTGGACTCAACGTTCATGATGGCAACTCAGGATTGAAATGAATGGTGTCCAAATATAGGAAAAATCCTACAGAAATTCCTCCGGCATGATCATGGTTTCTCATATTCCGGCAACCCTTGAAACCTTCTTTCCCGTCATCTCGAATACCACCCCTCTTTCCGTAGTTCCCATCGCCACTTACCGGAGGAAAACCGAATGTCCCGTCTTTCCATGTCCCTTGTGTATTGTCTTCTTGTCCTCGCTGTTCCGGCCAACGCTTATGGCCCGCCGTCGTGGGTTGAGCAGAGCAACGATAACGCCAGGATTCTCCTCGATGTCATGGCCCAGTTCAATCCGGAGGCCGCCGGCCAGCTCGGGGTTGATGGATACGATGAAGCCATTATCGACCTTCGTGCCGGGGTCCAGGAGCGGTCAAGGGAAGCCGTGAAGAAAGCCATCGATCAGCTCAGGATGCGAAGAGTCGGTGAGCACGATCCTCCGGTGCTCCAGGACCTTGAGATCCTCATGAAGACGGCCGAAGACAATATCCGCGGTGATGAGTTGTACAGCGCCTACCAGCTTCCGTATTACAATCTCCCGCGCATTGTGTTCAGCGGGATCAGGGCCCTCCTCGATGATCAGATCCCGGCCGAGCGTCACGCTGCTGCTCTGGTCCGACTCCGCCGTTATGCAGGCACGATCGAGGGCGAGACGCCAGTCGCCACTCTGGCACAAGAGCGGATCCTCGAGAAGCTCTCTGACACGTCGCTGAAGGGACCAATTAGGGCCGAGGTTGAAAAAGATCTCTCCGATATGGATTTCTTCATCAATGGAATTGCGTCGTTGTTCGACAAGTACAAGGTTGGCGGCTACGAAGATGCGTACACCGCGTTGCAGGAGCAGATGAAAGGGTATGCAGATTTCATCAGGGCACAGGTCCTTCCCCGCGCGACCGACGACTTTCGCCTTCCACCCGATCTTTATGCCTTCAACCTCGAACAGTATGGTGTCGAGTTGCCGCCTGAACAGCTCGCGGAACGGGCACGAACGGCTTTTGGCGACATCCAGAAACAGATGCAGGAGATTGCAGTCGTTGTGGCAAAGGAACAGGGACTGAACGTTACCGACTATCGTGACGTCATCCGCGAACTGAAGAAGGATCAACTCGTTGGTGATGCTATTCTCGCGCTCTACGAAGAGCGGATTGAAGACCTCGAGAAGATTATTGCACGTGAGCGCCTCGTTTCTCTCCCCGGAAGGAAGATGGCCATCCGCCTCGCATCCGAAGCAGAGAGTGCGGCCATTCCGGCGCCGAACATGCGTCCACCCCGTCTCGTTGGAAACACCGGTGAGATCGGTGAGTTCGTTCTGCCGCTGCGGGTCCCCGGAAAAGAGGGAGATGAGAAGACGTTTGATGACTTTACCTTCGTCGCTGCTTCGTGGACATTGACGGCTCACGAAGGCCGGCCCGGACACGAACTCCAGTTTACGTCAATGGTGGAAAAAGGAGTGTCGACCGCGCGGGTAATCTTTGCCTTCAACAGTGTCAACGTTGAAGGCTGGGGACTCTATTCTGAGGCAATCATGTTTCCCTTTCTTCCGGCCGAAGGAAAGCTGATCGCACTGCAACACCGTCTCGTCCGCGCGGCGCGGGCTTTCCTCGATCCGGAACTTCAGATGGGAAAGATCACCACGGAGGAAGCAGACAGGGTCCTGCGCGATGAGGTTGTGCTCTCCCATGCGATGGCGAATCAGGAGATCGAGCGTTATACCTTCAGGGCGCCGGGGCAGGCAACATCGTACTTCTACGGGTTCATAAAACTCATGGAACTCCGTGCTGATGTGGAGAAGTCTCTCGGCTCCAGGTTTAACCAATTGGAGTTTCACGATTTCATCCTCTCACAGGGATTGTTGCCGCCTGAGCTCATGCGGTCGGCGGTGTATACACATTTCGGAATTGAAGGAAAGAAGATGTAGATGGTCGAACAACCAGAATGCAAAAGAGGCGCCTCAGGGCGCCTTTTTTCTGCAGAATGGCTAAACACAGTTGAAATCCGAATTCCGAATTCCGAAATCCGAAGGAAACTCGAAATACAAAGAATCAGAATGACACGAAACACCGGAAAATCCACACCTCACCCCGGCATTGATCATTTCTGTTTCCCCTCTCCTGTCAGTGTACAGAGCAGAGAGATGGTTTACAGGTGTTCAGGGACATAGTTTACACATTGT
>DAIPLH010000136.1:0-7371 GCA_036769325.1 Bacteroidota bacterium | reverse complement strand
TGCAGCTCTACGTCACCCTTGAAGAGCGTTCCACCGATACGGATCCTTGCATTCCTGAAATCGGGTCCTCCATCGGAATTTGCAGTTCCCGGATCAAGGATGGTGATCGATTTCCCATCGGTGGTAATAAGCGGAGTGTTCCGGAGCCTGCTGCCGAACCAGACAGACCGGAGTAAGCGCTCGGAGATTCGGGGATGTTCCATGGCCCGCCTTTGTTGGTGTTCTGGTGCAGGCGGGTGATGGCAAAGCAATCGACATGAATGTCGACCTACAGCGTAGAGCGAGATTTATCTCGATAACCTGGCGGGTGATGTTTTGCGGTTATCCGGAGGAAGTGCTCCGGAATTCGTTCATGCTATCACGCATATGGCGGGCGGATGCGCGGGCGGCTTCCTGAAAATCAGGTTTGTTCGAAGCGTACAGGATTGTTCTCCCAACATTAATGAGGGCAAGGTCGCTCTTCTTAGTGCAGCCGTTTCTGACAGATGCCTTGAGATCCCCTCCCTGTGCGCCGATTCCCGGGATGAGGATGGGAAGCT
Source organism: Bacteroidota bacterium (assembly GCA_036769325.1). Classification (GTDB taxonomy): domain Bacteria; phylum Bacteroidota; class Ignavibacteria; order UBA10030; family UBA6906; genus DAIPLH01. The sequence goes on along the minus strand of DAIPLH010000136.1, from coordinate 6,832 downwards.
CCGGAGCCATCCTGCGCACCATGCGCAGGTCCACGGGCCGCGTTGCGCCTACAACAAGTCCACAGTTTCCCTTTCGATTCCATTGCAGGACACGCGAGATCACATGTTGATACAACGGCTTCCTCCCTGAGGCGAGATACTGAAAATCGCGAGCACCTTCGTTTGAAGTCAGCGTCAGGACAAATGCGCCCTTCGAAGAATCTTCAAGAAACGGAAGCACCGAGTCAGAGCCCATGTAGGGATTCACCGTAACGGCATCGAAGCCGAGGTCATCCAGCAACCCCGTCGCATACATTTCGGCCGTATTGCCGATATCGCCGCGCTTGCCGTCTCCAATGCACAAAACACTTTCCGGGATCAGACGCCGGAGCTTCTGCATTGCATCCCAGCCCTTGCTCCCCTGGACTTCAAAAAAGGCCAGGTTCAGCTTGTAGGCGCATACAAGATCGCAGGTTGCGTAGATAATCGACTTGCAAAACTCGTACAGCGGGTCTCGTGATCGTTTCAGTTTCACGGGGATCTTACTCATATCGGGGTCAAGGCCGATACAGAGCAGTGAGTTGTTCTTCTTCTGAACCGATCGCACGCGCTGGTTGAACTTCATTGGGTCAGGCCAAATGTGGCGGGTGTATTGGGCGGGTGGTCGTTAAGGTAAAGAAGCGGCTTGATAGATTCAAGGGCAAAAAACGGCAAGCTAAGAGCATAGAGCCAAGAGCGAAAAGCGGAAAACGGAAGACAGCAAGCCGAGAGCCAAGAGCAAAAGCGAAGAGCAGAGAGCGGAAAGAGAAAACGGCAAGCCGAGAGCAGAGAGCCAAGAGCCAAGAGCCAAGAGCCAAGAGCCAAGAGCACAGAGTGGCTTAGAACTGGCTGATGTCTCTGCCAAACAGTTTTGCCTTGATCCAGTCGATCATCACAGAGAACTTGTTTTTCAGGCTCACGATGCGTGAGAGATATGCTGATCGCCAGAAAAGCCAGGTTGCCCACCCACGGCCCTTGAAGTTTTGCAGATCTGCAAGGGCCTTGTTGCTGCCAATATAGGCAAGCATCCCAAGGTGGCGATAGCGGAACGGCTCCACCGGGAGGTTCTTGAGGCGTCTGTTCAATGATCGTGCAAGATACTTTCCCTGCTGCTGCGCCACCTGCGATGTCGCCGGGAGAGGTGATTGCTCAATCACGCTGCAGTCACCGAGCGAATAGATGTTCTCGTAGCCCTTTACCCGGAAGAACTCATCCACAATAATCCGCGATTGCTTGTCCTTGGGAAGGTCGACTCGTGCGCCGAAGGTTGTTGCGGCATTGCCGGTCGACCAGAGAAGAAGACCATAAGCCACCATGGATCCATCGGCGAGCCGGATCGTTTTCGGTTCAACCTTCACAACCGGGGAACCTGTCAGAACGCTGATCCGTTCGCGCCGAAATGCCTCCGTTGCATACCGTCTCAGTTTTTCATCGAATGTGTTGAGGATTTCCCTCCCTGCTTCGACCAGCGTGATTCGCGCCTCTGCCACGAGCTGGGTGTACCATTTGCTCAGGTCCTCCATCATGAAATCATTCAGCTCTGCGGCGAACTCAACTCCGGTCGGTCCACCTCCGCAAATCACGAAATGCAGGAGTCGCTGACGTTCTTCTACGGTCGTACTCGGAAGGTTGGCGATTTCGAAACAGCTGATGATGCGCTGTCGCAGTTCCCTCGCATCATTCAGTTCCTTGAGGAACAGAGCATGTTCCGCCACGCCCGGGACATTGAAGGTATTGCTGACGCCACCCACTGCAATGACAAGCGTATCATAAGAAAGGTCGAACGCTCCACTCTCCTCAAGACCCTTGCAGTGGAGTGTTCGCGTTGCCGGGTTGAGTTCCTCCGCGGATGCATGAAAGAAGCGGATATCATCGCGGGCATGCCGTATCGGTTCGATGATGCTTCGGAATTCTATGGTGCCAACCGTTGTGCTTGGAAGCAGTGGGGTGAAGAGGAAGTGGTTGCGCGGACTGACCACGGTAATGGCATAATCCGCTGAAAGATTCTTGACGAGGTTGAAGGCCGCGAAACCTGTGCCGAGTACCGTAATGGCCGGTTTTTGGTTGGTCATCAATAGTCTTGGTGGGCTGACCCGCTGCGGCTCTGCGATTACTGGCCCGGCTGTATTCCTACGGCGTCACGGGTCGGGAAAATTCCAGTCTGACTTCTGCGGAAAGGACCTCATTCATCGAACCTGTGCGATACCCCTGGAGGTCGAGTGTGACGTAGGTAAACCCCAGCTCCTTCAACGATGCAACAATACTGTTCCGAAGACGGTCGTCGGCGATCCTGGGAATTTCCTGAACGCCGAGTTCAATCCGAGCAGTCCGGCTGTCGTGAAAGCGAACCCGGAAGAAACGGAATCCTTCATCACGCAGGATCGTCTCCGCTGTATCGACCCTCCTCAGGTTCTCCCTGGTGATCTCCATTCCGTAGGGAAAGCGGGAAGAGAGACAGGCAAAGGAGGGTTTGTCCCAGGTGGACAAGCCAAGGTGCTGCGAGATTTCGCGGACCTCGGCTTTTGAAAGGTTCGCCTCCAGAAGCGGGGAGCGGACGCTTTGCTCACCCTTTGCCTTCATGCCGGGACGGAAGTCACCGATGTCGTCTGTGATCGTCCCATCGGCTATCCAGCGAAGTCCATTCTCGCGGGCGATCACACCAAGCTTCGAGAACAATTCCGTCTTGCAGAAATAGCAGCGGTCCGGCGGGTTCTCGCGGAATTTGAGAACGTCGGTCTCCTCGGTATCAACAACCATCGTCCGGGCACCGATCCCGGAAGCAAGAGCCGTCGCTTCTTCGAACTCGCGCGTCGGGTATGTTGCCGAACGACCAATGACCGCCAGTGCATGCTCGCCGAGCACCTCCGTAGCCACTGCGAGCAGGAGAGTGCTGTCAACCCCGCCCGAATACCCGATGCAGATACTCTGCATGTCGGCGAGAATGGAGCGAAGCTTGTTGTATTTAGAATTCGTCTCTGTAGAAATCATGAAGCAGTCAATAAAACAGTCAGTAGTCGGTAGTCTGAAGTCGATAGTCTGAAAGTCCAACAAAACAAACTTCCCCCGAAGGGGTCCCTTTGGGACGCGTTTCGCGTTCCGATCTCCCCCCTGCCCTTTTCCTCACTTCCGCGTTCCGCCTTCCGCGTTCCAATCTTCCCCTTTGCTGTTCTCCTCACTTCCGCGTTTCGCGTTCCGCGTTCCAACTTCCATCTCTATCCTCCCTGGAGCAGACTCCTGAACTCATGCATTGCGCGGACACCGGAGAACTCTTCTTCAAACTCCTTCCTCTTCTGTGGATCCAGACGAAAGGAATGCCTGAGCGACTCGAGAGCCTCGTTCGTCCTGTTCATCATGAGCAGGGCTTTTGTTCTCCAATAATACGTCTCTGCAGAGTCGGGATTGATCTGGAGTGATTTGTCGAACGCCTTCAGGGCCTGCTTCAGATATCCCAGTTCGAGCAACGTCTCACCGTAGTCGAGCCACGCTTCGTGATTTGATGGATCAAGCTTGGTCACCATCCTGTAGCCGATGAGCGAATCTCGCAATCTCCCCATATTATAGAGAAGGTCTGCCTTGGCATACCAGAGCTCAGGATAGTTCTTGCACAGCGAGAGCGCCTTGTTGTAGTCGACAAGTGCTTTCTTCGGGTGTTCAAGGGCGTCGTAGCAACTCCCGCGGCCAAAGTAGGATTCATAGTGCGCCTGGTCAAGCCGAATCGCGTGTGAGAAGCAGTCAATTGCTTCATCAAGGCGGCCGAGTTCCTCATAGGCATTCCCCATGTTATGCCACGCCGGAACATCGCCCGCATCGAGCGCAATCGTCTGACGATAACACTCGATTGCCTCCTGCAAACGGCCCATGTTGGCGAACGCGTTTCCCTTGTTGTAGCATGCCGAAGGGAAATCATCCTGAATGGTCAGAGCAAGGTCATAACTCTCGAGCGCCTTGTTGTACTTCATCATCCGGCTCAGCACGATTCCCCTGTTGTACCACGCGTTGTGGTTGTAGGGATCGATCTTCACATACATATCGTAGCAGCCCAGCGATTCCTCAGGCTTGTCGAGATAGTCATAGCAATATCCCAGCTCGTACCAGGAATCGGCGTGCTCGGGATTTCTGTCGAGAATATCCTTGAATATATTGATCGCTTCCTGAAAATCGCCCGATTTTTCTATCGTGACGGACTTGTTGAACAGGGCGTCGATGTTGGAGGGTTCGATTTGCAGGACCTTCTCAAATGAGGCAAGCGCCTCTTCAAGCCTCCCCAGGTCGTCAAGGGCCACCCCGCGGTTCACAAGCAGTTCCGAGTCCATCGGATTCAGGTCGAGGGCCCGGTCAAAGCTCTGAAGCGCCTCCTCATGACGTCCGAGGTTGCTGAGGATCAGTCCTTTCCGCTGCCAGGCTTCAGCACTGTATGGAGTCAATGCAAGCAGATGAATGACCGCCTGCAATGCCTCCTCATATTTTTCCCGCTCAAAGAGGTAATTGACACGCTCTTCAAGTGCCTCAGGCCCGGATGCCCCCTCTTCCCCGGGATCCTTGTCCTTCTCATCATCATCATCGTAGTCAAAAATGCTCATTCGGTTCTCCCCATTGTCACATACACCATCAGAAGAAAATCAAAATATCAGGCCGTGTCAAGAATCCTCTCAAGTCGTTACTGTATCAAGCCGGTTCTTCAACGACGCCGTCCTCTATGATGGTTGATCGCCCCTTGCAACGGTGAGTTGATTGATTTTATTGGCAGAAGGGGTTATATTTACCACTTGCTTTTGAATGATCCCGGAAAGTGTAGAAAAGATAAGGGGAAGGATTGATCAGGCCTGCCGAAAAGCCGGGAGGCAGGCCTCTGACGTCACGCTTCTTGCCGTCTCAAAAACCTTCCCCGCTGCAAGCGTTGGCGAGGTTGTTTCCTGTGGAGTGACCGACATAGGCGAAAACTATGTTCAGGAGCTCCTGGCCAAGAAAGAGGCTCTTGCTGATGAGCGAATCCGGTGGCACTTCATAGGCCACCTTCAGTCCAACAAGGTGAAATACATCGCCGGCTGGATCCACCTGATTCATGCTGTAGACAGTACAAGTCTGGCGGAAGAGATTAATAAGAAAGCAGAGAGTGCGGGCAGGATTATTGACATCCTGCTTGAGGTGAACTCCACGGGTGAGGAATCAAAGTTCGGCATTTCACCTCGTGATGCTGAAGGCCTGGTCAGAAGCGTGGAGCATTGTGAGAATATCAGGGTGTGCGGGCTGATGACGATGAGTCTGTTTCTGCCGGACCCTGAGGGATCGAGACCGTATTACAGGTCCATGAGCAAGCTTCGTGACAGACTCTCACGGCTCGATCAGAAGAATGTAGACATGAAGCACCTGTCGATGGGGATGACCGGCGATTTTGAGGTCGCGATCGAAGAAGGAGCGACCATTGTCAGAATTGGCACGGCTCTCTTCGGGAAACGAAAAGCTGGATAAAGCATATCGGGCAGATCACCACTACCTACGGAGGGAACATGAAACTGACCCCGCTTGACATCAAGAAACAAGAGTTCAAGAAGGTGATGAGGGGATATGACACAGTGGAGGTGGATACCTTCATGGAAATGGTGTCGAATGAGTTTGAAGACATCCTGAAGTCCCAACGGGACATGCGCGACAGGGTTACCGAGCTGGAAACGCAACTGAAGGATTATCGTTTGATCGAAAAGACCCTCCAGCAGACGCTGCTTCAGGCGCAGGAAACAACCGGGAAGACGTATGAGGCAGCCCGCAGGGACTCTGAATCGATTCTGAGGGATGCAGAAGTCAGGGCCGCCGCGATCCTCGAAAAGGCATCCGCAAAACTGAGCCTGATCAATGAGGAGCTTGTGCAGCTCAATGGCCGGAGAGCCGGGATTATCGCGCGACTCCGGCTATTGCTTGTTTCCGAGCTGGAGCTTCTCAAGACGATGGAGCCCGGCAGCTCGGAAGCCCCTTCCTACGGCACCGGGAAGGAATCAATCGACCTTGACGAGGTTCTCGAAAACATTGGGAATGACACAGTACCGCGCTAGGATTGAAGAGGCGGTAACGTTTCTTCAATCGCGGACCAAACTGAGGCCGGATGCGGGCATCATCCTCGGGACAGGCCTTGGAGGACTGGCACAGGAGGTCGTGCCTGAAGTAGTAGTTGAATATCCCGAGATACCTCATTTCCCGGTGTCGACTGTAGAGTCTCACAAGGGAAGGCTGATCCTTGGGACGCTCGCGGGTAAGAACGTGATGGTCATGCAGGGGCGCTTTCACTACTATGAGGGATATACCATGGAGCAGGTGACCTTCCCTGTCCGTGTGATGAAAGCCCTCGGCGCCGGGACGCTCCTGATCTCGAATGCAGCCGGCGGCATGAATCCCCAATTCTCGAAAGGGGATATCATGGTGATCACCGACCACATCAATCTGATCGGTGACAATCCGCTCATCGGCTTGAATGACGATTCGTTGGGACCAAGATTTCCCGATATGTCGGAACCGTACAGCACGGAGCTTATCGGGATCGCAAACGAAGTGGCACTCACGCTGGGGATCAGGCTCGAGCGCGGAGTGTTTGTCGCCGTCTCAGGACCAAATCTCGAAACACGGGCGGAGTATAGGTACCTGAGGGCAATTGGCGCTGATGCTGTCGGGATGTCCACTGTACCCGAGAACATTGTTGCGGTCCACGCGGGAATGAGGGTCCTGGGAATGTCAATCATTACCGATGAATGCTTCCCTGATTCCCTTCAACCGGTGAGAATTGATGAGGTGATCGCTGTTGCGTCGAGGGCAGAACCCCGTTTGA
>DAIPLH010000496.1:822-2091 GCA_036769325.1 Bacteroidota bacterium | reverse complement strand
CCGAATCCGTTCAATCCGTCAACCACCATTCGCTATGCGCTTGGTACCGATAGTCCGGTTTCCGTTCGCGTCTACAACATGCTCGGACAGGAAGTTGCTACTCTGGTTGATGCCTTCCAGAAGGCCGGCGAGCAGTCAGTCGCATGGCACGGAACAAACAGCTTCGGTCAGTCGGTTGCCTCTGGTCTCTATATCTACAGACTCCAGGCCGGCAATACCGTCATGACTCAGAAGATGTTGTTCACCAAGTAATAGCTTCGTTCTGCAGGGCTTCTAAACGCCCTGCTTTCCCGCCTCTCCTTCGCCGGAGGGGCGGGAACTATGTTGGGGCAGCACAACCTCTACCTTGGACTGGTGACTGGCCTCACGCTTCAGCAATGAGTGGTCTCCCCTGTTCTCACTTCCCTTCCCCTGCTTCCTCCCCCCGGTATTATTTTGTTCGAAAGTGATTTTTTCGCTTTTCTTTTTTCACAAAAAGCACTAAGATAGACGGACACTGTGCTGGCCTGGTCCGGCAATACCATCCAGGGGGCCCGCCGTCTGATACTCACAGAACAATTCTTGTAGTTTAAGTGTTTCATGGGGGGGTCACTTAAGTCACTCCCCCGCTTATCATTCCTCATGAGTGCTGTAAGTGTCATTTTGCATTTTTGAAGACATGAGAACACTGCCCTTTCATCCAACAACACAACAGGAGTAGACATGAAGAATCTTGGAACAATCCTTTTTCTCTTGTTTCTGACAGGTCCAGTCGTTGCCTTTGGCCAGACAGCGCCTGTCCCCCAGCACATAGAACCCTACCAGCTCTATACTGGGCTGCACAATGGCCCGTCTGAAGAAGGAACGAACCAGCTTGCCTTCAGCGAAATTGTCAGCATCCCTAACACAGCGTGGATGCGACTTCGTTTCAGCGAAGCAAATCTCGGCTCAACGAGTTTCCTTGTCATTCGTTCGGTGCTTGACGGCGCAACCCAACGGCTGGATGCATCAGCACTCTTGCAGTGGGAAAACACGACCGCGTATTTCAACGGCGGTGCGGTGGAGATTCAATTATTCGCGGGAGCGGGTGATCAGGACGTGTTTGCGCGGGTCAGCGAACTCACAATCGGCGAATTCGTGCAGGGCGGAACTGAAAGCCAGTGCGGTCCTCTGGACGACAGGACTCCTTCCGCCGATCCAAAGGCAGGGCGTCTCCTCAATATCGTCTCGACCGAGCGCGCCGGACTGCTTCGGCGCTGCGCGGGCGCGCCAGCGGGACATCGAGGACTT
>DAIPLH010000496.1:0-812 GCA_036769325.1 Bacteroidota bacterium | reverse complement strand
GTGCCGGACATTGCCTGTCATCTGCCGGCTCCATCAACATCGTGGAGTTCAATGTTCCACCCTCACTGCCGAACGGCACCATCCAACATCCCGGACCTGAGGATCAGTATACGTACGTCATAAATTCCCGCGTCTATACCAACGGCGGCATTGGAAACGATTGGGGAGTGTTTGAGGTCAACACCAATACAACCACTGGCATGACCGCGCTCGAGGCACAGGGAGCTCATTTTGAGCTTGTTCAGAATCTCGGGCCGGCGACAATCCGCATCACCGGCTTCGGCGTGGACTTCAATAACGGCGACCGCAACCAGACCCAGCAAACTCATGCAGGTCCAAACGCGGGTTCCTCAGGAACAACGATGCGCTATCAGACAGATACCGAAGGAGGAAACTCCGGCAGCCCGGTTATCGACGAGGCAACGGGCAATGCGGTCGGTGTGCACACGCACGGTGGGTGTTCAACCGGTGGAGGCGGGAACAACAGCGGGACAAGCCTCTTTCACGCGGCATTCTGGGCGGAAGTCACTTCGAACCCATGCGGCGGGAGCAGCATTCCCTGCGCGGATATTTTCTTCTTTAATGCACGCTGCAACGCAAGCGGAACTGCACAGGCGATGATCAAGATTACCGGAGACTATGCCGGCGAGACAGTCACCCTCGAGCTGGACGGAGATCCAATGGACGTCACACTGATCAGCAACGGAACGATCTCACTTGGGAAGCTACAGGTTCCGGGAGCAGGAGCAGGCAGCCACACCGTTGAGATGACTGACCCGGCCGGGTGCTTTGACCCGATTGAAATCTCTTGT
>DAIPLH010000495.1:0-2094 GCA_036769325.1 Bacteroidota bacterium | reverse complement strand
AAGTCTTTTTTGGCCTTGCTGATGCCGATGTGATTGAGTCAATGGAAATAACATGGCCTGGCGGAGAATCAATAACCGTCACCGAGGGGCTTTCAATCAACACCACATTCACGATTGAGAAAGATCCGCTTGGAACCGGTTTTGCCGATCAGGCAGGCAACGAGATTCCTTCCGGCACAACGTTGCTTTCGAACTACCCCAATCCATTCAACCCGTCTACAACGATCAGATTTTCACTCGAAAAGAGTGGCCGTGTGTCCCTCAGGATTTATGACACTCTTGGAAGGAAGGTAAGAACGCTGGTCGATGAAATTGTACCCTCGGGCGAACAAAAGGTCCTGTGGGATGGAACTGACAATGCCGGAAAGCAGGTTTCAAGCGGCGTGTACATGTATGTGCTGACTTCAGGCGAGAACATCAAAAGCCATAAGATGATCCTGACGAAATAACCCGGGGATAGACACCCGCGAGAGCGCCATGGAGATTGATTCTGTGGCGCTTTTTCGTTTTTCATGGGGGAGTTCCTCTTGCGAGGGAATAACCCGCAGGTGTTTGATGTTTGGGTGTCTTAGTTTGAGTTTGGGCTTTTCGGAATCCCCGGTTGTAATATCCTTAGCTTCTCACAGCGCAGATTCTTGGAGGAACTAACCGCAAAGGCCGCAGAGGTGTCGCAGAGGACGCAAGAAAGCACTTACGGGAATATCCTTTCTTTCTTGCGCTCTTCGCGTACTCTTTGCGTCTCGTATGTTACAGTTGATGTTCAAACGATGTAGATTGCTTCATGCTATTGGCATCGGGAGTGGGAGAACCGTTTGCGTCGAGGTCCGCTCAGGTGCGAGGCCGTCGCAGAGATCTGTTCCCCATTCCCGTTGGCTTCTTGGAATCTGAACAGTACTTAGGGATCCCGATCTGTTCGGGAATCTCGGATAAGACAACGAGACAAGATGATGGAGAAGCCTTTTGCCGATAGAGTCGGTCTCATGTGCCACAAATTGTGGAGGATATCCATTGTATGACTGTCATTAAACAGGTAATAGGTGTTGACATTGCCAAAGACACCTTTGAAGTACGTTTTGGGAGTATCACCGACCATCAGGAAGAACGCTTCCTGGGCTCAGCAACCTTTCCCAATGAGAAGCGAGGCTTCCGTAAGCTTCTGGAGTGGGTGAAGAACCAATTGGTCTCGCAGGACGCACCGGTGTGGTTCGTTATGGAAGCCACGGGGGCATACTATGAACACCTGGCGTACTTCCTCACCGGGTATCACAAGCAGGTGGTCGTATTGCTTCCCAATAAGATGAAGCATTTTGCCGGCACGCTCGATGCCAAGTCCAAGACGGACCGCCTTGATGCCCGAAGCATCTGTCAATTTGGATTGGAGCGTCCGTTGAGCCCCTGGCAGCCACCTTCGCCACAGATGAAGCTCTTGAAGGAACTCACCAGAGAATACAACACCATTCAAGAGATGGCTACCCAGGTGAAAAACCAGCTGCATGCCAAAGACCACAGCTATCACCCATCAGTGGAAACGACCAAACGTCTCCGTGTACAGCTGCGACTGTTCCAGAAACAACTCAAATCCATCGAACAGCAACTCCGTTCAGTGGTCAACGACGATGACAACCTCCGAACCAGGATAGCCAACATCACCTCTGCCAAGGGCATCGGCTTTATGACTGTTGTTACGGCAGTTGCTGAAACCAACGGCTTTGCCCTTATCACCAGTGAGAAACAAATTACCAGCTATGCTGGCCTGGACATTGTCGTGAGGGAATCCGGCAAACGGCAAGGGAAGCCTGCTCTCTCCAAAAAGGGGAACAAGCATCTGCGTCGAGCAGTCTTCATGCCTGCTCTTGCTGCATGTCGCTTTAACCCACTCCTGAAAGCGTTCTACTTGCGTCTCGTGCGTACCAAGGCGAACAAGAAGGTCGCTCTCTTGGCTGTCGCCCGGAAGATCCTTTGTCTCATCTACACACTCTGGAAGAAAAATGTCCCCTATGATCCAAACTACCGTCACTCAAACATACGACCGCTTTCCAACAACTCAATCTTGCAAACTACTTGACTTTTAACACAGTACCTCTGCGGTTAAGA
>DAIPLH010000135.1:3515-7414 GCA_036769325.1 Bacteroidota bacterium | reverse complement strand
CTCTTGTTGCTCTGCGGGATGTCCTGTTTGCTCATTCGGTGGCTTTCTTCTGGTCGAACAATGAGAAGCAGCAATGTGTGCTTGAGGCGAAGGCGACAGACAGTCAGAATTTTATTGCAGAGACGCGGTTTGCGATGGAGAACGACATCGTCAGCCAGGTTTCCAGAGACGGGAAGCCGCAGTTTCACGGAAGGATTACTCCGGTTTCAGAAAAGGACCTGATCCGCCACTATGAGTCGACGGAATATATAAAGTCGCTTGTAGCCGTTCCCGTTTTTTACCCGGGTGAACCTCTGCGGAGGCTTCCGGTTGGCGTTCTGGTGGCCGACAGCAAGGCCGAGGATGCGTTCGGTCCTGAGACTCTTGAAATGCTGGGGCATTTCACCAAACTCGTTTCTGCACTGATCCGAAGCTATACCGGAAAATATGATCTCCTCCTGGATTCAGAGCTTCTTACTTCACTCCGGAGGATACAGGACAGAGTAAAGACCGACCCGACGGAATTCATGGTACTGACTTCCCTCGCTGAAGAAGCCAATCGCCTTGTGAATTGGGACTATCTCACGATGGTCATGTACACCGAAGAGAAGCAGGGATGGTTTATTCAGAAGGTCGTCAACAAGGCGTCCACCGGCTATGTGTCACCGGACCAGGGAATCGATTATGGGACAAGTATTGTCGGACAGGTCATCAAGACAAATAAGGTGGAGTCGGTTGAGGACCGGTCGGCACGAAAGGCCGTGAGGTTCTTTCCGGGTGAGGCGATTGAAAGCGAAGGCTCATTCGTCTGTGTGCCGGTGAGCTCCTTTAACCGCTGTTATGGCGCTCTGACCCTTGAAAGCCGGAACAAGAAGAATTTCAGCGGCAAGGAAGTGGAAACCATCTACCGTCTTGTAGAAAGCGGTGCTGCCTTGCTCGAAGTCGTCTACATGAATTCGCTTGTCAAGGAATACGTGATCGTTGACCAGGTCACAGGTTCATGTAATCAGAGACATTTCCTCAAAAAACTTGAGCAGGAAGTGCAGCGAGCGAATGACTATGGCGCTGAGCTCGCCCTCGTTACTCTGATGGTTGACGAGAAACAGGAGTTGTGCGACAGGTACGCAGTTGAAGGATTTGAAACGGTCCTGAATCAGGTTGCGAGGATCATTCGCTCTGCAATCAGGTCGTATGACATTGTAGGACGTCTTGACGATGACCGGCTTGCCATCATCCTCACCAACACGACGGCCAGCGATGGCTATCTCTGGGCGGAGAAAATGAGGAAACAGATCGCAAGCCACATTATTGCACAGGATGGCCGGACCTTCTCGGTCACGATCAGCGCAGGCGTTTGCGGACTTTCGGATGGTATGCATAAGGATGAACTCCTGCAGGGGACATCTCAGGTCTTGCACAAAGCCGTTGAGGGCGGCGGAAATCTCGTACGAGTATTTTAATTGATCAGAAAGGATGAGTAACTAGCGATGGCGAAACAACAATCATTTGCGGACAAAGTAACAAAAGCAGGAGCGATGAAAGGGGCCAAGTGCCAGGTGTGCGGCTCAATCTACCAGCCTCTCCTTGTCGTAACCTCCGAGCGCTCAGTCGCAAAGAAGAGCTGGAAGTTCAATGAAAGAAGAGTCCAGGTCTGTAAGTGCAACGAAAAACAAGTCTACAACTGATCGGTCGATCATCTCTTCTTTCATGACGGAGAAGCACCTTCGGACGGCTGAGTTCGAGGCGACTGTTGGTAAGGACGGTTCTCTGAGTATTCCCGGGCCGCTGTTGGAAAGCCTCGGACTTGAAGAGGGTGTGAAGGTGTCCGTTCGAATCACAGGAAAAAGAGCAACGACACTCCTGAAACGGGGGAGTGTCACAAACGACGAAATTGATCGTATTGCGGGGATGCAATTAGAGCCGACCGATCAGGTTGTGAAGTTTCTCCTTTCTGAAGGGGCGCTGAAAACAAGGCGACACAAGGGATTGCGTGAGGGGGGGAAGGATTGAAAGTGCCGAAGATTGTCGTCGATGCAGATGTGTTCCTCGATCATCTTTTTGGACAGCACGAGCCGTCTCTTCTTCGGTTGGCACTTCAGCGGTTTTTCTGCTATACGACGGTCTTTCAGGCAATCGAACTTTTTTCGTTCGGGAGAAACGAACGGGAATTCCGGGCCATTGAGGACTCGATGGCATCAGTCAAGGTTCTCGGGTTGAACGCAAAGAATGCCCGGCTGTATGGCAATCTGGTCTCAAAGAAAACTAACGTGATGCGGGCTCTGGTTGCCGGGCTTTGCAGGGAGGGTAAACTCCCGCTGCTCACCGGCCGCCCGGGAGAATTCAGGGGTCTCGGTATCCAGGTGGTTCCTGTCAGACTGGTTGCGAGATATGAAACAGGACAGGAGATTCTGAGCGCGGCAACACGACGCAGCGCTCATACGGGTTGACGGAGAAAAACGATCTTTCATGGCTAAAATAACAAAGCAATACACAAATCGCGAGAGTCAGTCGCTCGACAAGTATCTTCAGGAAATCGGCAAGGTCGATCTGCTGAAACCTGAAGAGGAAATCGACCTCGCGCGACGGATCAAGAAGGGCGATCAGCGTGCCCTTGAGAAGCTGACCAAGGCAAACCTTCGGTTTGTCGTCAGCGTCGCGAAGCAATATCAGAACCAGGGACTCTCTCTTGGCGATCTTATCAACGAGGGGAACCTCGGGCTGATCAAGGCTGCCAAACGATTCGACGAGACGCGCGGATTCAAGTTCATCTCGTACGCGGTGTGGTGGATCCGGCAATCAATTCTCCAGGCGCTTGCAGAGCAGTCGCGTATTGTGCGGCTGCCATTGAATCGCGTCGGAGCGTTGAACAAGATCGGCAAGGCATTCAGCACACTCGAGCAGGAGTTCGAGCGCGAGCCGAGTGCCAGCGAGCTGGCTGAAGAGCTGGATATGTCGCTCTATGAGGTCTCGGATACTCTGAAGATTTCCGGCCGCCATCTTTCCATGGATGCTCCGTTTGCGCAGGGTGAGGACAACAGACTTCTCGACGTCATCCAGGACGAACGTGCTCCGGCGCCTGACAATGAGCTCATGAAGGAATCACTCAGCCGTGAAGTGGAGAGAGCACTTTCCACACTGAGTGACAGGGAAGCAGAGGTCATCCGCCTCTACTTTGGCCTGGGGAGAGAGCACTCACTGACTCTCGAAGAGATTGGCGAAAAGTTCAAGCTGACACGCGAACGCGTCCGGCAAATCAAGGAAAAGGCAATACGTCGGTTACGGCACGCGTCCCGAAGCAAACAGCTCCGTGCCTACCTCGGCTAAAGGATCCGACGCCCGGCTTCAACCTTTCTGTTCTGAATTTTTCAATTCGGGGACCCCGCGTCCCCGTTTATTTTTCCTGCCTCTCTCTGCTGTCCTCCCTTTCGTTCTTCTCCTTACAGCCTGTTCAGGAAGCTCTCGCTTTCGATCCGTCCCTGAGGAAAATGCAGGCACCGATGAGGTGAGGTTTGCATCAAAGATTAAAGAGGAGGAACAGAGGGAAGACGACAAGAAGGTGGACCTCGCAACATTCCGGAAGGAGGCCAGGGACGGAAGCGGAAATCTGACTCCGGCCGGGATCGACCGGGACGCAGTTCTTCTCGATGTAGTTTCCTATCTCGGAACACCGTACCTCTATGGCGGAGCGACGAAGAATGGGTTCGACTGCTCTGGTTTCACATCCACAGTCTACCGGGATGTAATCAAGATTTCGATTCCGCGCACTGCGCGTGATCAGTACAGGACGGGATCGTCCGTGGATGGCGACGGGCTCCAGTTTGGAGACCTTGTCTTTTTCAATACGACCGGAGCCGGCGGCGCTTCGCACGTCGGTATTTATCTGGAAGATGATCTCTTCGCCCCTTCCAGTGTGTCGTATG
>DAIPLH010000135.1:1583-3505 GCA_036769325.1 Bacteroidota bacterium | reverse complement strand
GGAAAGTACCTACTACCGGAAGCGGTTTCTTGGGGCTAAAAGGGTGGCTCACTGATTGGCGCGGGTCCAGGGTAAAGCGCGTCACAAGAAGTCTTTATAGAATTGTGATAAGTCCTAAGCCTCTTTCCCCTTGGTCGGTTGAGGTGCTGGAGGTCACGTAACCTTTGTCAGCAAAGACCGACAATATTATTACCGAGCGGGACTGACGTCACTCCAGTCTGGGTCCAGAACTCACCCTCTATCACGAATCCAAATGATAACGAACGAACCTGAGAAACCCTTGCTGAGACTCTTTCAGCGAACGATTGTGCTAAGCGGCCTGACATTGACCTTGATTTTCGCGCGTGGGCAATGCCGCTCGCAGGACAACTGGACTTGGCTGAACCCTCTCCCACAGGGCAACAACCTAAACGATGTTTGGTCTATTGATTCTGACAATGTCGTGGCTGTGGGGGACGTCGGAACCGTCTTGAAGAGTACGGATGGGGGATCCTCGTGGGTTGTGATGCACTACGCTGGTATGATCTCCGAAAACCTCCTAGGAGTGTGTTTCGCTGGACCAAATCTTGGACTAGCTGTTGGCTCAAATGGTGTGATTCTCAGATCCACGGACAGCGGTTTAAGTTGGGCACAGCAATCAAGTGGGACTAACGGCACTCTTTACTCCGTTCATCTTGTCGACACAAACATCGGTGTGATTGTAGGGGAGACTGGAACTATTCTAAAGACAACTGATGGTGGACTGTCATGGACACCACAAGTGAGCGGCACCCTAGAGGATCTACATGGTGTTTGGTTTGTTAATTCGAGCATTGGGTCAGCGGTTGGTGGAACAACATCGGGAGTTCTTATTCAAACAACTGATGGTGGCCAGAGTTGGCAGGAAGAAGTTACCATCCTCAATCCGCCGGTGTTTCACTGTGTTGTTTTTCATGACTCCCAGACCGGGACAATCGCTGGTGACTCTGGAACAATTCTCCAATCTTCGGATGGGGGTTCAACCTGGAGTGTTCGAACAAGTGGGACGAGCAACGACCTTAAAGGTATTTACTTCAAAGATTCCAATGTCGGAGTAGCTTCGGGCTTTCAGGTTCTCCTTCGAACAAACAATGGTGGCTTGACGTGGTCGAAATATGTTGTAGGGACACTAGGGACTCCAATAACCATGCACTCGGTTACGCTTACCCCGTCTGATCATGCGGTTTCAGTCGGCACCACAGGCTCCATTTATCGTTCAACAAACGCCGGTGTGTCGTGGGTCAGGCAATCAAGTTCAGTCACCTCGTCGCAAATTGAAGGAATATCTCATCTCACAGATGATGTGGTAATTGCTATCGGAGACAGGATAGCACTTCGGACAACAAACGGAGGCACTACATGGGTGAGCCAGACGAATGGTATCTCCCATATTCGCGATCTGGACGTGCCGAATGACACTGTCGCGTATGCAGTTGGGAGGGGAGACGACAGTGGACAAATCATAAAAACGACTAACGGAGGCATATCTTGGTATCAACCGACCTATCCATCCTTGCCCTCATTTAGTGGAGTCCAATTCCTCAATGCGGATGCAGGGTTTGTGGTTGGAGAAGGTGGAAACATAATTCACACAACTGATGGTGGTACAACGTGGACTGTGCAGGTAACCGGCGTGACGAATTCACTCAATGACGTATGCTTTGTTAATAATAACGTTGCGGTGGTTATTGGAAGCAGTGGAACAATTCTGCGGACTACAAATGAGGGCTCATCATGGAATCTGTTGGCGAGTGGAACGAACGAGGATTTACATGCTGTAACCTTCACTGGAACTGACAACGGAATAGCAGTTGGCGCAAATGGGACTATCTTGCGCACATCAGATGGCGGCGAAACCTGGATGAGTCAGCCTGGGGGTGGTTCTTCTGCACTCATGCATGTTC
>DAIPLH010000135.1:0-1573 GCA_036769325.1 Bacteroidota bacterium | reverse complement strand
CGGAGACTCCGTTACTATACTCTCAACGGTTGATGGTGGAATTTCCTGGACAACGGAAAAGAGTGGAACCAACCAAACGATTCTTTCTGTTTCGACATCTGAAAACGGTGAACGACTTGCTGCGGGCAGCGGTGGCTTGATCCTTTCTGGCGCGGGACTAGGTTCTAATGATCCTCCCATTACAGTCACGATAACAGCACGCCAACCTCCTGTCATAATCCCTCCAGAGGGAGGCGCATTCGATTATATCATGGAATTTTCAAACAATACTGGAGAGTCACAGAATTTCGATATATGGATTGTTATTGTTCGACCCGGTCCTCCTCCAATCGTTGTATTCGGGCCAAGGAATAAAACCTTTGATCCCGGGGCAGAAGCCACAAAGCACAGGTCGCAGGTCATACCTGGTAGCGCGGTGCCGGGTGAACATCTCTACATCTTGAGGGTCGGTACATACCCCGACATGGTTGTTGACAGTGACACGCTGTCCATAACAAAACTCACAACGGACATGGTCACGGAAAACCTCTTTCTCGCAGGGGCTTATCCAAACCCTCTCAATCCTTCAACGACAATTTCGTTCTCGGTCCCACAGCAAGGCAGAGTGACCCTGAAGATCTTCAACATGATAGGGGAGAACGTAGCCACACTGATCTCGGATGAGCTGTCTGCTGGCACTCACCGTGTCGAGTGGAATGCCTCTGAAAATGCCAGCGGGATTTATTTCTATATTCTTCAGTCGGGCAACTCAGGAACGATCACCGGAAAACTTCTTCTGCTTAAGTAGGTTGGTGGTTAATCACATGAGCGGGATGAAGATATGTACCAAACAGGTTAGCTCGCCTGAGCGAATTGACATTTACCCCTGCTCGACATAGCTTCAAGTGAGTTGTATCGCCATCCCTCTCATCAAAGAGAAAGCTTCGTGTCATTCATTTCCCGCAACATTCTTCTATTCTCTATCAGTCTTCAAATTGTCGCCTTTGCTGCGCTTTCTCCAAACAGCAGGGCTCAGACCTGGGAGTATCTTGGGCTGCCGGATCAAATCATTACAGACATAGTTCTTCAGAGTCGAGACACAATCTACGCTGTCACGCCGAGACTCTTTGGGGAGACTCCAGGAATAATCTTCAAGACGACTAACTCAGGAGCCATTTGGGATACTGCTCTCTACTACGCCGGGACCCATGACCTCAAAATGCATCCGCGAAATCCAGAGATTCTCTTTGCGGCATTAGGAAGTATAGATCCACCCTACGGCATTCTGAAGACAACAAACGGTGGGGAGAGTTGGTTTCATGCTGACTCGGGGATGGTCGTAGACAGTGATCGACCGGTTCAAGTAATAGAGTTTGACCCCGTCCATCCAGAAACCTTGTACGCGGGGACAGGGGGAAGCTTTGGAGGAGATATCTACAAGAGCACGAACGGAGGAACAAATTGGACTGCTTTAGGGTCCATTGAACCAGTGTTGGCAATTGCTGTAGACCCGGAATCTACACAGACGATCTATTCAGGCACGGTGGGTGGTGGTTTCCTTGAGAAAAGTACAGATGGTGGAAACACTTGGGTA
>DAIPLH010000494.1:0-2101 GCA_036769325.1 Bacteroidota bacterium | reverse complement strand
GGAACGGGGAATTCCGGCAAATGTGTGAAGGGTCGAAAACTGAATATGCGCAATTCCCCGGCGATGATAGCGAATGTACCAGATGATCAGCAGCGGGATCAATGCAAGGAGATACAGAAACTCCGGATTTGCAAACGAAACGTCAGGACCTGGCATGGCGTTCAACCTCCGTCACTCCCACCGGGGCTTCCCCAACCCCGCCGTTCCTTGTTTTCTCAACGATCTCATATGCGCTCGTCAACGCTTCCTCATTCTCCGGTATCCCTGGGGTGAATTTTGCAAATTTTACAAGGTCGGCGTGGGTCAGAAAGTGGTCGATCTCCCGGAGTTGCTCATCCGATCGGACGTGAGGGCGGAGGGTACGAAGGATCTCGTCCGTTGTTTGCTCAAGGGCCATCACATGAAATCTGTTTTCAAAGTAGCGACGGATGATTTCGGTTATCTCGCTATAATATTCCTTTGTCAACCCGCGTTGCCAGAGTTTCTTCTCCTTGAGCAACCCGAGTTCTTCGAGAGCAATAATGTGTGCGGGGCGGACGGAAACGGTTTCCACTGCTTCCGGTTGTCTCTTTCGCCTCTTCCAGTAACGGTACGCAACAAACGCAAGCGCAGCAACGCCAAGAATAATTCCGGCTATGATCGCCATTTCAGCAAGACTCATCGGCACTTCAATGGGCGGCCTGAGGTCACGAATCGGTTGTGCAGTGTCCACCTCGGCCAGCATGAGTGAAACAGGAACAGGCCGGGTTTCAACCATCCGGAGGGTTGTATCTCCTGGCAGGATGTAAGAAAGCTGGATCGGTGGTATCTGGACATTTCCCGAGTCGTAGCGCGAAAGCACAAGGGCGATACTGCTTCCGGTTCCGGTGTTGGGAGTGATTGAAGGAGGTTGCAGGACAACAAACGATCCGATGGTATCGCCGAAAAGCGGCCTGATTTCTGTACCTGCGGGGTGTGATAATTGCACCGATACAGGAATCGGGTCGCCGACAAGAAACTTCGTCGAATCGAGACGGGCCACAGCAGATACGTCCTGAGCGCGCATGCCAGCCGCACAAAACACCACGAGCAACGCAACCCTCATCACTTTCCCCATCCTCATCACAAACGGCGTTCCCGGAGTTTAAAGAAATCAACGATCGGCTTGATGTACGGCCTGTCGATCCGGATCGGTATTGCGTCAACTCTGCTCTTGAGAAACAACTGCTTTCTCCTCTCCACTCCCTCTCTCCAGTGCCGACTGAAGAGCTCTCTCGTCTGCTTGCTCGCTGTATCGACCCACTGCTCCTCAAGGGTTTCCGCATCCCGAAGCGCGACGAGCCCTGAATCCGGCAAATCGCTTTCCCGCGGATCGGAGATCTCTACTGCGATGACGTCGTGCTTCTTGCTGATGATGCGGAGGATCTTCTCATAGCCATCGTCGACAAAATCAGAGAGGATAAAGGCGATGGACCGTTTTTTGTTCACGTGATGAAAATACTCAAGAGCCGTCCGTATGCTGGTGCCCGATCCTGCGGGCTGGAAGGAGATCAATTCCCTGATGATGCGCAGAATATGTGCCCGCCCTTTCCGTGGCGGAACAAACTTTTCGATCCGGTCGGTGAATAGAACGAGGCCGACCTTGTCGTTGTTGCGGATGGCGGAGAATGACAGTACAGCGCAGATTTCCGTCGCGATCTCGTTTTTCAACTGCTCACCGGAACCAAACTCACCGCTCCGGCTGAGATCGACCAACAGCATGACCGTGAGTTCACGTTCCTCTTCGAAGATCTTGACAAACGGATGGCCAAACCGGGCAGAGACGTTCCAATCAATACTGCGGATATCGTCGCCAAACTGATATTCGCGGACCTCGGAAAACTCCATCCCCCGCCCCTTGAATACACTATGGTACTCTCCGGAGAAGATCTGGTTCACCATTCCCCGGGTCTTGATCTCGACGAGGCGAACTTTTTTCAGAAGCTCACGAGTTTCCATACGCCATGTCGGTTCGAGGGTAGGTCAGAAGTCGGAAGTCCGTAGTCGGACTACTGACTGTTGACTACCGACTTCTCTTTTAGGGTACTTCCACCTTATTCAGAACTTCCTGAACAATCTGTTC
>DAIPLH010000134.1:0-7443 GCA_036769325.1 Bacteroidota bacterium | reverse complement strand
ACGACTCAGCGAATATTGCAAACACCGTTTATAGCAGGCTCCTGCTCGAACAGGATAACCTTGGAATCCCACGCATCAGCCGGATTGTCCTTGCTGGTGAGAGCAGAAGAATTAATCTTAGTGATTTTCTGACGCAGCAGCTTCCCGACCAGGAGGTTGACTACCTGATAGCGCCGCAGCTCGACGCAAGTCAGCTGGCACCGGAACAGCAGCAGATGATTTCCGAGTTCGCCGTCCCTCTTGGGGTTGCATGGAGAACCCTTGCGCCAGAGAACCCCGATATCTACACAATCAATCTCCTTCCGGCGGCAGTCCAGGAAGGTCAGCGTTCCCTCAAGCTGGCGTGGCATGGATACACGTTTCTCGCTCTGCTCTTTGTTTCGACGTTCTTCTTCAGCATGTCCATTACTCAGAAGACACAACAGATTGCTGATCAGGAGGAGGTCCTCCGGTTGAAACAAACACAGATCGCCGAGGTCGAAGCGCTCCAGAGTTCGATTGTGGAAATCGAACAGCAGCTTGTGAAGTATCAGACTTCATTGGCGCTGTACGACAGTATTGTGCCGGGAAGCGACCGGTGGAACAGGACATTTACTCAGCTGAGCCACGGTGTTGAAGACCTGAACTCCCTCTGGCTGGCGGATCTTTCAGCGAATGACAAGGGTGTTCTTACGATGAGCGGATATTCAATCTATCGAACGAGAATTCCACGCCTCTCAACGCTGTTCGATAGTTCCGTACTGAAAGAAGTCACGGTTCAGGAAATCCGGGAAGTGCCATTGTACAAGTATATCATCGAGGTTCCTACGCCTGACGCAAGTCAACCAGGAACGAACCAATAACCGAAGGAGATCAGTAGTGTCATACAAAGTCAGAAATAGTCTCGTACTCGGATTGCTGTTCGCCCTGATTGTCGGGACGGGAACATATATCCGGGCCTTTAACCTTCCCGCGAAGGCGGAGAAGATTGAAACAGAGATCAAGCGGATCGACGAGGAACTCCAGAATACCCCAAACCTCGTCAACCAGTTCAATGATCTGAGCGCCACACTGGAAGATGCACGGGGAAGGTGGGAGAACAGGGACAAGGACATCCCCCCGGAGGACATTTCCTCTCAGTCCTATGCGTACTTCAGCAGACTCATTGACCTGAGCGGTCCGATCAAGCTTGACATGGTGTATCAGGGCGCAGAGCAGAAGGACTCCTACGGTTTCAACATCTACAACCTGAAGGGAGAAGCTCCTTTCGAAAACTGGTATCGGTTCGTCTGGTACCTTGAGAATGGCCGCAAGCTCTACAAGATCAGGGATTTGAAGGCAAGAGGAGTGGAGATCCCGCCGAAGGAAGGCGAAGTAGGCGGATTTGTGGTTGGCTTCGAGATGGTCGTGCACGCGTATTACTCAAGCGTACCCGATCTGGCCGATGCTCCCGGCGAAAGAGCCCTTGTTCCGAACTACCTCGCGGTGGATCCTTTCGGTCCGCTCATTCTGACCGATGTTCCGCCAAACATCGACGGGCTCGTCGAAATCGAACGTTCGGATCTGAAAGCGGTCATTCCGGGGAAAGCGTTTGTTCTTGACCAGGACAACACGATCCGGACGCTGGTTGAAGGAGACGAGGTCTATCTTGGCTATGTTACTCGCATTGTCCAGGAGGAAGGTCGAATCGAGTGTACATTGAACAAAGGCGGAATCATTGAACGGGTTGAACTCAAGATCCGATACAGTGCAATGGAAAACGTAGCAGACAAAGGGAAAAAGGAGTCGAGGAAGCCATGACTATACGCACCGCATTCCTAATCGGTTTTGCCGGGCTGGCCGGTTTTTCGGCAGCGTTTTCTCAAACGAGCCCCGCGGAACGACAAGCGTTCCGTGAATATACCTCGCCGGAGGAACTTGTTTCGATCGCGCCTTCAACGTCGCTCGACAGGGCCCTGACGGCAATCAGTGAGGTAAGCCAGAAATTCATAGGGAAGGTTATCATCGATACGGAGAACCGTTCCTTTCCGATCAACGTGGACATCCAGGCGAGGCATTGGCGGGACGCCCTTGAGATGATCTGCCACAAGAACACACTCTGGTACACGGAGTTCGAGAAGTACATCCAGATCACCAGTCTCATGAAGGAAGGTGAAGGAACTGCCGGAGGAGACGTGAAGAACCGGCCAACTTTTGGCAGCAGAGAAATAAAGATCTCTGCAGTGTTCTTCGAAGTCAACCTCACGCGGCTCGATGAGATTGGTATCAACTGGACATTCATGAAGAATACGTCGAGTTATGACGTGAACCTGAGCTTTGATGGAGCAGACAGGGTGAGCTCTCAGATATTCGAGGCAGGCGTTACGCCGAAAGTCAGTTTCGCAAACATGGACTTTCTGGCCCGGCTGTTTTCGAGTCATGATCTCGGTGAAGTTCTGTCAGGTCCACAGGTCACCGTCCGCTCCGGCGAGGAAGGCAATATCCAGGTCGGTCAGGACTTCTCCATCAAGGAGAGGGACTTTGCCGGAAACCTCATCGACAAGTTCTATCATGCAGGAACGATTATTATCGTCACTCCCACCGTTATCGTTGAACAGGGAGTAAGCTTCGTTCACATGGACGTCAATGTTGAACGCAGTTCCGTTCAGCCGAGCACTGTGTCAACAATTGTCAATAAAACAGCGGCGACCACTGAACTCCTTCTGCTGGATGGTGAAGAGGCCATCATCGGAGGGTTGTACAGCAATGAGAGATCCAATATCCGTCAGGGAATTCCGTTCCTGAAGGATCTTCCGCCCTGGTTCTTCGGGCTTCGTTATCTGTTCGGCTATGAGAAGGAACAGGTCACAAAAAAGGAACTCGTCATTCTCCTCAAGGCTGACATCATACCGACCTTGCAGGAGCGGATCACGCAGAAGTCAACAAATGACAGAGTTTTTGAAAGATGGCTGCAGGAAAAAGAAGAGCAGGAAGCCCGGATCAAGGGTGGCAAATAAGGTAAACCAGAATTGAATCCGGCTGGTGTGCCGGAATTCGTCGAACAGAAATAGGGACGGTCATATGAGATCTCAGAAATGGGCATGGATATTCGCAGTCGTGATGATCGGGTTTGTGAGCGGCTGCGAAGAGGACAATCAGACAGCTTCTCAGGGAGAAGCGAAGATCGGTGGTACAGTCATCGATGACGCGACCCTCGCTCCGCTGGAGGGAGTAAGCGTCCGTGCAAACGGCGTTACGCTCGGGACACAGACGACAACGACAGACGCACAGGGCTACTACGAGCTCACCTTCACCCTGGATAGTGCAGGGGCTGTCGAGCTTGTATTTACAAAGTCGGGATACAATGAAAAGACCATGAATGCCACAGTGGAGTCTGCGGAGTTTCTGACGCTGAACGTTGAGGTCACTGCACGCTCACCAATCATCGGCGGCGGTGGTGAAGGTGGAAGCGGACTGGCCCAGACAATCGCATTTCTGTCTGCAGACCCGCAGGAAGTCTCTGTGTATGGTGTTGGCGGACTCGAGACCTCAATCCTTGGCTGGGAAGTTCGGGATTCTCTCGGTCTTCCGATTGACAACGCACACGCGGTAGACCTTACATTTACCATCGTGGGCGGACCAAACGGCGGCGAGTATATTTCGCCGATGCAGGTGACAACCAATGCGAGTGGGCAGGCCTACACAACATTCAATTCAGGGATTCGCTCCGGCGTAGCACAGGTACTTGCCTCAACTGATGTTGACGGACGGACCATTCAAACTTCGCCGATCAGGGTTATCATCCACGCAGGATTCCCTGATCAAAATCATATGACTGTTGGACCTGCGTTCCACAACTTTCCAAGTCTTGCGTTTGCCTTTGGACTTCGGGCTCCCATCAGTGTGTTGGTGGGTGACAAGTACAGTAATCCGGTAGAGCCCAACACGGCTCTCTACTTCCGGTCAAGCGCCGGAGTTATCCAGGCGGCAGTGTTCACCGACAATGATGGAGAGGGGGTTGTTGATCTGATTAGCGGCAATCCATACCCGCTGGGGTCGGCCGCTACACCGTTGTATGGAGACGGCTATCATTATGTGGTGGCCCGTACCATCGGGGAAGCTGGCGTCACGGTCATGGACAGCACGTTGATGCTGTGGAGCGCTCTCTCGGAGATCAAGAATGTAACTCCAACGACGTTCGACATTCCAAACGGAGGGAGTCAGACATTTACATTCAATGTCTCAGACTATCTGGGGCACCCATTGGCAGCTGAGACTTCCATCAGGGTTTCTGCGATAGTTCCCCCGCCTCCATGCCCTGATTGCGCCGTCAATACTGTGCTTTCTTCCTTTGGAATTGAGGGGACAGTGGTACTCGGCGACTATATGTTTCCTGGTCCGGGTGTAACAGATTTCTCATTTGTTCTCAGCGATGGGTCATCTGACCTCGACTCAGCAGATGTTCCTCTTGGAACGGCCGTCACGGTCACTATCTCCGTTGACTCGCCGAACGGAGATACGTACACCTCGTTTGTCGGAATTCTGCGCTAGTCCAAAAACATAGGATCACCCCATCGGCCTCCGCAATTGTGTGGGGGCCGTTGTTTTTTGGACTACACTCTTCCTTTCCTGGTAGTGTCCCAATTTGATTTTTTTTCATACAACTCTCCCCCAGCCATCGAGACTCAGGTTCCCCCCTACGGGGTCGTAGACCCTCCCTTTGTAAGGGAGGGGAAATGGTCCGGCCTTCGGCCGAGACCTCGTCTCGAGACGGGTTTGATCCTTGCTAGGGGGTGAGTTCATGGAAAGTCAAATTGAGAGACTACCCCTTCCTTCAAGGATTGACTATCCCGGCGAATTGCCGTAAAATGAAGTTCACTCTTTTTTCGAATGACGCATACTACCCCCGCACTCATGGCACGCAGGAACACCGTCAAAGCATCACCTCAACCCGCGCAAAAGCCTCCAAGCGAGATTCTCATCCGTGGCGTGCGGGTGCACAACCTCAAGAACATCAACCTGGATCTTCCGAGAAATCGACTCATCGTTGTTACCGGTGTGAGCGGCTCCGGTAAGTCAAGTCTTGCCTTTGATACCATCTATGCTGAAGGTCAGCGCAGATATGTTGAATCTCTCTCGGCTTATGCACGTCAGTTTCTTGAGAGAATGGAGAAGCCGGACATCGATTCAATCCAGGGAATCGGGCCGGCAATGGCAATTGAACAAAAGACCAACACCCGAAACCCACGCTCAACCGTTGCCACCTCAACCGAGATTTACGATTACCTGCGACTCCTCTTCGCACGGATCGGAGTCACAATCTGCAGGAACTGCGGAAAACAGGTGACCCGGGATTCTGCGCAGACCATCCTCGGGTTTCTGGAGGAAGTCGTCGGCGATTCGAGAGGACAAGCCACACCCGGGGATGCGCTCAAGATTCTTGTCGCTTTCCCCCTCCCGGTCCACACGGGTGAAAGCATTGAAGACTCAATCGCATTTGTGAAGAAGGAGGGATTCTTCAGACTTCTCCACAATGGAGAAATTGTGGAGATCGGCAGTCGGGACGTTCCGAAGGGGTTATCACGCGAAAAGACATTCGTTCTCCTTGACAGGGTCGTCTATCGTTCAGGTGAAGACCATTCCCGGTTGATCGATTCCCTGGAGTCGGCGTTTTCCTCCGGAGGCGGAATGGCCATCGTCACTCTGCAGGAGAAAGGAATCGTCCGGCGGTTCAACAGACAATTTGAGTGTGCAAACTGTCAGATCCCCTATGAGGAACCTGAACCGCGCATGTTTTCTTTCAACAGCCCTGTCGGCGCGTGTCCCGAATGCCAGGGTTTTGGCAGAGCGATGGGGATCGATATGGATCTTGTCGTCCCTGACAAGTCGAGAACCCTGAGACAGGGTGCAATCCAGCCATGGAAGACACCAAAGTTTGCGGAGAATCAGCGGCGCCTGGTGGCAGCGGCGACAAAGGGTGGCATCCGGTTGGATATCCCGTATAGCGACCTTTTGCCCGAAGAGCTGGATCTGTTGATGAACGGTTTTACGGGATTCGAAGGAATCAGAGATTTCTTCAAACGGGTTGAGAAGAAGGCATACAAGATTTTTTACAGGGTATTGCTGAGCCGTTACCGCGGGTATACTCTCTGCTCTGTCTGTAGCGGATCAAGATTGAAGCAGGAAGCTCTCAATGTGAGAGTAGGGGGAAAGAGGATTTCTGACATCGTGACAATGACGGTTCATGAGTGTCTTCAATTCTTTTCCGCCCTGGACCTGCCGCCGCAGGAGACAAAGATAGCGCAACGGATTCTGAGTGAGATCAGGAGAAGGCTGACATACCTTGATGACGTGGGTATCGGTTATCTCACGCTTGACCGGTTGTCGAGCACTCTTTCCGGTGGGGAGTCACAAAGGATTAATCTCGCGACCTCGCTTGGTTCCTCCCTCGTCGGAGCGTTGTATGTACTCGATGAGCCAAGCATCGGCCTCCATCCGAGTGACGGTGAGAAATTGATCAGGATCCTTAAGGCTTTACGGGATGTTGGCAACACGGTGCTGGTTGTCGAACACGAGCGTGAAATCATGCTGGCGTCGGACTTCATCGTCGATCTCGGTCCGGGCGCAGGGGAACATGGCGGCGAAGTTGTGTTTTCAGGTCCATCCAGTGATATCCTTACTGCCGAGAAATCGCTGACCGCGCGATACCTTTCGGGACTATCAAAGATTCCCATCCCCGAACACCGTCGATCAGGAAACGGAAAAACCATTGTCGTTCGGAATGCGAGAGAGCACAACCTGAAAGACGTGACGGTATCGTTTCCTCTGGGGACGATGACCTGCGTGACGGGTGTGAGTGGTAGCGGCAAGAGCTCACTTGTCTATGACGTGCTGTACCAGGGCTTAAGAAGGTCACTGGGAGATTTCAGCAGCAAGGAGCCAATGTGCAAGTCTCTGGAGGGTGCCGGCAATATCGGAGCGGTTGAAAGCGTTGATCAGTCACCCATCGGCAGAACTCCCCGGTCAAATCCGGTAACGTACATCCATGTGTTCGACCAGATACGAACGCTCTTTTCTCAGACCCAGGCAGCCAGGGTCCATGGCTTCAAACCAGGGCATTTCTCATTCAATGTTCCAGGGGGTCGATGCGAGGCGTGTGAAGGGGACGGGGTGATCAAAGTTGAAATGCAGTTCATGGCAGATCTGTACCTGACATGCGATGTCTGCAAGGGCATGCGTTTTCAGAAGGAAGTACTTGACATCCGCTGGAACGGCAGGAATATCGATGATGTCCTCCGGATGCCGGTTTCCGAGGCGATCGCCTTCTTTGGTTCGAAGGCCGAAGGCTCCCGGGTGGCGAAGAGACTCAGAGTCCTTGAGAGTGTCGGCCTTGGTTATGTACGTCTCGGGCAGCCAGCCACCTCCCTTTCCGGAGGTGAAGCGCAACGTGTAAAGCTTGCAACGGAATTATCAAAACGTGATACG
>DAIPLH010000493.1:0-2105 GCA_036769325.1 Bacteroidota bacterium | reverse complement strand
AAGGGGATGATCGGTTCTGAGGAATCTCTGGGGAACCTCGATTCCTTCGGCAAAGACGAATGAACCCGGAACGGTTATCGGAAGCCTTCCCGAAAGAGGAATCTCTCCGAACAATCCCTCGATCACCGATTCCACCATTACCTCGGCGTCCGAGTAGGCACAGAGAAGCGATGGAGTTTCGGGAAACAATTCGACGAGGTATGGGTTGCCAAACGAGATCACCACATCAGGTGTCCGCATGGATGTGAGACTATCGACGAACCCGCGGACACTTTCGGGCAACCCAGCACGCCCGCTCGAGCTCCGAACTTTGGCATACAGCGCTACGATCAGAACGTCATACCGCTCGGCCTTTGTCAGGACTTCATGGAGTTCCACCGGATGATCATCGGGGTTTACTCTGTAATGTGCGATCGATCCCGCCCTGGACCGGAACAACGTCGAGAAGTATGATCCCGTGAGCTCGTTGGTCGATTGGGAAGAGGGACGCTGAATGTCAATCCGTCCTTCTTCTGAATCGACGATCGACACAAGGGCAACTTTCTTCTCCCGGAGATTCCCAAAGGGAAGCAGCTCATCTTCGTTTCTGAGAAGTGTAAGCGCATCCCGCGCAATCTGTTTTGCAAGAATCCGGTTTCCTTCAGTAGCAACCTGGCCGGCTATTTCCTCGATCTGTACGAAGCGCTCGTCCATCAAACCGAGTTTTCTTTTCAGAGTGAGGATTCTCCCAACTGACTCATCGAGTCGCGCAACTGAGATCTCTTCATCTGTTACGGCGCGTACAAGTGCTTCGAACGCGAGAACCTCATCCGCAGGAACGAGAACGATGTCACATCCGGCCTGAACTGCCATCACGGCCGACTCGCCGACTGAGTGGTTCTTGAGGATGCCACGCATTTCCATGGCATCTGTAACGACAAGCCCGTCGAACCCCAGCTCTTTTCTGAGGAGACCCTCGACTGCTTTTGGCGACAGCGTTGCAGGCATACCGGGTTCGGAGTCAAGTGCGGGAACTTCGAGATGCGCAATCATCACTGACGAGACGCCGCTTTTGATCGCCCGCCGGAAACTCGGCAACTCCATTGTATCGAGTCTGCCACGATCGAATGCCAGCACGGGAAGATCCAGGTGAGAATCTATGCCTGTATCTCCATGCCCGGGAAAATGCTTGGCCGTTGAGAGGGCTCCACCATCATTCGTCCCGCGAACAAAGGCCTCGACCATTTCGCTGACGAGTTCGGGGTTTTCGCCGAAAGACCGCGTGTTGATGACAGGGTTTGCCGGATTGTTGTTGACATCGGCAACGGGAGCGAGGTTCTGATGGATTCCGATTGCACGGCTCTCCCGTGCAATCGTTTTCCCCATTTCGTAGGCATAACGGGCGTTGCGCGTCGCGCCGACCGCCATGGCTTCGGGAAAGAGCGTTGATCTCCTGATACGCATTGCCGCGCCCCGTTCAAGATCGGCCGCCACGAGCAAAGGAAGCTTGGATATTTTTTGCAGGCTGTTAAGCAGAACGGCTGTTTCGTAGACGTCGCCCTGGAAGACGACGAGACCACCGATTTTCTGATTCTGAATGAGATCGACTAGCCGCCGGTACTGTTCGCTTTCAGAGCTGATATAATGGCCAAACGTACGTGCCATGATCAGTTGTCCGGCCTTTTCTTCCACTGTCATGGAAGCAAGCATACTGGAAACCCATTGGTCGGGCGAAGGGTTGTCCATTGCCGGAGCTTCCGGAGCTTTGCTTTCCGAAATCAGCGGTGTGAAGAGCAGGAAGGAAAAAGAAAACAGGAGAAAAGAAGCTGCCGCTCGGGGGAGGGTCATTGGGAAGAGGTCACACCTCCCTGATCCGGGTGATTGCCATCCGGACTGCCCCCCGTGCGGGTGGATGAATTGCCTTTCTCACTTCAACCTGAGGAAGGGCTTTCATGATCTTCAGCTGCAGAACATTTGAAAAGACGGTTTCATGGCTGACGAGTCCCCCGATCATCACAACACAGACTTTGCGAAGAACGCCCATCTGCATGACCACACCACGCAGCTGGTCGACAAGTGAAGAAGCTGAATTCTGGAGAATCCTCTGGCACGGAAGATCGTGGTCT
>DAIPLH010000133.1:2513-7520 GCA_036769325.1 Bacteroidota bacterium | reverse complement strand
TCAGGCATTGGCTACCTGCAGTAGGGTATGTGCTTCTGGCGCCGGTGGTCGGTATGCCAGTGAGCTGTGTGGCCTGATTGTGTTGTAGTGCCTCCGCCATCGTTCCGTGATTACCCTGGCTTCCAATATCGTATCAAAGATCTCTCCGTTCAACAGTTCGTCTCTGAGTTTACCGTTGAATGATTCAATGTATCCATTCTCCCATGGACTCCCCGGTTCGATGAACAGTGTTTTGACTCCAAGTCGTTGGAGCCATCCTCGAAGCATCTCTGCCGTGAACTCCGATCCATTGTCCGAGCGGAGGTAATCAGGTGCACCGCGTTGGACAAACAACTCTGAAAGTTGGTAGAGAACCTCCGGTGCTTTGATCCTCCGTCCAACATGAATCGCCAGGCACTCCCGCGTGTATTCATCAATGATGTTCAGCATCCTGATCGGTTTGCCGTCTGTCGTCCGCTCACTCACAAAATCATAGCTCCACACATGATGGGGATGCAGTGGGCGTAGTCGGATGCACGAACCGTCGTTGAACCACAAGCGCCTTCGTTTCGGCTGTCGCTGAGGCACTTTCAGCCCTTCCTGACGCCATAAGCGCTCCACTCGTTTGTGGTTGACGCGCCAGCCTTCACTCCTCAGCAACGCCGTCACTCGACGATAGCCGTAACGGCCATAGTCACACGCCAAACCCACAATCCGTTCCTTCAATGGCTCCTCATCCGTCTTGGCCACCCTCTGATGTCGCTGTGTCGATCGTGGCTGGTCCAACACACGACACACTCGTCGTTCTGAGACATCCAGTTCTTCCTGGATCTCCTCGGCTGCCCGGCGCCGTTTGACCGGGCTCAGAAGTTTCCCCGTGCGGCTTCCTTCAAAATGGCATTGTCGATCGAGAGATCCGACACCACCTTCCGCAGCCGGCTGTTCTCCTGCTCCAGCTCCTTTAGCCGCTTCGCCTGATCAACCCGGAGACCTCCATACTCTTTTCGCCATTTGTAATACGTCGCATCGCTCACCCCGAGCTGCCGCAGCATTTCTTCCATCGACATTCCCTTCGCCTGCAAGACCTCTGCTTCCCGAAGTTTGCTGATGACCTGTTCCGCTGTGTGCTTCTGTCTACCCATTGCGGTCCTCCTTTGATCCAATGTAGCGAGTTTCCTAACTTACAATTGGATCACTTTTCGGGGGGCAGGTCATTTGTAGCACACATCGAGCAGCTCATCCCACTGGCGGCGGAGGGTGTCTTTATTGGTTACTTTCCGCTCAAGATCGGTGCCTTCATAGTTGATCTCATCGGGGTCGATACCGCGTTCTTTGAGTTCGTCCTTCTCTTTCTCCGTGAGATCGATCCCCTTGATGCCTTTCCTCTGGAACTTGGTCTGGGCGGCCCAGACGTCATAGTCAGCCAGATACTTCTCTTTCACCGCCTGGCTATAGGGGTAGTTGAATGTAGGGGCCTGGCCGTCAGAGTCGAAGAACTTGAAGGTATCCCGGTCGACATACTCTGCCGGTGTAGCCGTGAGGCCGATCTGAATGGCATCGAAATAGGCGAGGATATCGGTGTACTTATTATAGATGGAGCGGTGGCATTCGTCTGAGATCACGAGGTCAAAATCACCGGGAGAGAACTTCTCATGACACTGTTCGAGAGTCTGGAGTGTTGAAACACAGATCCGGGCCCGGTTTGCCTCCTCGACACCAGATGAGCGGATCCGTGCACGGAGTTCATCAGGGAGATGACGCTTAAACCCATCGGATTCTGCCTGTTCGACCAGTGCATCCCGATCGGCAAGGAAGAGCACCCGCTGGGCATGATGAGCGCGGAGGAACAAATCGACGAGTGCCATGACAGTCCTTGTCTTTCCCGTCCCTGTGGCCATGACAAGCAGAGCTTTCCGCTTTTTCTTCTTCTCGATTGCCTCAGAGATACGCCGTATGGCCTCTGTTTGATAGCCCCGATCGACAATTGACGGCTTTATTGGGATTGAGCTTAAGGGTTTCTTGTTACTTTTGAGAAATAGCAGTCGTTCGAGGTTTTCACGCGTGAAGAACCCCGCCACACGACGCTCTGCTGATTCGAGCGAATCCCAGAAGAAGACATCATCACCGTTTGCAAGGAATGCGAACGGGCGAAAACCTTGTCGCTTCTCGATTGCAGTGATGTACTCAAGTAGCTGTTCTCTTCCAACCCTCGGATCCCGGCTTGTTCGCTTTGCTTCTACTACGGCCAGGACCTCGCCGTTTGAGCGGAAGAGGACATAATCAGTGACGCCTTCAGCGAAATCTGCGTCATAGCCAGAAACCGGGATCTCAAAGCCGACTTGGGTACGGTCGGAGAGATTCCAGCCGGCTCGCTTCAATTGCGGGTCGATCAAGGTGTAGCGCGTTTTCTGTTCTGAGATGCGGTAAGGAACCAAAGGTACAGGTATTGTCCTTGTTTTTGTCCTGATTCGATTCTTATATGACCTGGAGAGACCTCAGAACTCCAACAATTCCCACGGCTATCCAGAAACAGTTTAGCAGAGTATAGGCAAGGTCTTTTCTCAATACTGCACACCAGGAAAGGATTATTGCATCGAGTGAATTAAATAGCCAAATGGGGAGGAATGGACTGTCCGGGCCGAGCCAGCTAACAATTGTAAAGCTTGTGATTCTCATCCCAACACCGACCAATTCGACGTCCTTGATGTTGCGCAATATGAATGCGTTCATGCTGCAATCCCTTGATATTTTCAGATTAACAAATCATCCACGAAAAAGAATCCGTTTCTCACAAAAAAACGCGGTACGGATCCAAAGTGGTTTAAAGTCCTTGCATGGTTTACTTCGGACACTGAACCCAAGCTTCAGCAGAGGATAGATCTTTTCAAGCGGGGTGGATTCGATTCTATAGTCGGCTCTGGAAGGGCAAGGTTTCCCCTTGTCTTTCAATGGTGAAAAGATGCGAGAAAACAGGGAGAGAGGCAACACTCTTTAAGAGGGAAGCAAATTGATTGGCATGCGCAATCACGTAAATACGTGAGATTTGGCTTTCAATGAAATGAGGAAAACGGAAGGCGGGGGGTCAGGCGCGGATTGGGGCAAAGATTCACGTAAATACGTGATTGCGACGTAGGAGAAAAAGCCCTTCTCTTTTGGAGGAGCGATGCCCGCACTTCTGGTGCGTGGTTTGGTCTCGCAGTCCTTACTCAGAAGGGGAGGAGAGGAATCATGATCCAGAGCACCGTATTTCAGATCGCTTTGCAATTGGGTGGGATAGTGACCATGCTTCAAGAATCACATGCTCAACAAACCACGGTTGACTGTCCAGAAGGGAAGGGAAAGGTAATCTGCACCGAAACCCAGGTAGCAATCTGCTGGGTTGGTGAGGACTCCGCGTCTCAGAGATGTCTGACTCCTCCGGAGGGGGTGACGGATCTCTCCCTCGATGTTTGGCTGCTCTCTTACGTTTTCGATGATACCGTCACTGTCACGGACAAGAATGTCGAATCATACCGCGAGATCATCAAAGCAGGAAAGTGGGAGGGGGCCGCATACAATGTGACATTCTCCCTTCCCAGCACATGGAAGGGAACTCGATGAAGCAAGGGGAAAGACATAATTTCGGCATTGCATCCTGGTTTCCCACCAGGTAAATTGTTCAAGGAATTCGAACTGACAATGCTTCAAGAATGGCCGTCCAACCTCAAGAAGCTCATCATGAAATTGCTGATGTCCTACAAGCCATTTCAATGACAGAGGAAGTGTACAAGCAAAAGAAGGCGGCTATCGATTCTCTTTGCGACAGCATGAAAGGGAACACACCGGAAGAGGCTATTGAGATTATGCGAAAGGGTTGGATGGAAGAGCTGGAAAAGGAGGTGGAGGAAGAGCGGTACCGATCCACAAAGAACACTCCAGACTCATCCTCGTAGTATCGTCCCCCCTTGGCCTCAGTCAGGGACTTCCCCCCAACGAGAAATCTTTGTCTGTTTGGTTGTAGACACTCTTCCAAACAATTATTTCAACAACAACATCCTTTTCGTTTCCACGAAGCTTCCAGCCGTCATCCTGTAGATGTAGATGCCGCTTGAGACCGTGGCACCGACCTCGTTCCTTCCATCCCATATCATTTCGTGGTATCCTTCAGCCTGATAATCCTCAACCACAGTTTTGACGAGCTGACCGACCGTATTGTAGACCTTCAGTGTCACATGTGTATTTTCAATCAGGTTGTAGCTGATCGTGGTCGACGGGTTGAATGGGTCGGGATAGTTCTTGAACAACACGGAGGTCATAAGAAATGGCTTCGAATCAAGATTGCTGAATTCAGATTCGCTTTCAATGTAGGCGGAGTAGAGAAAAGTGCGGTCAAGGAAAGGAGTAATAGAGCTGTTGGTCCCGACTGCTGCAAAGCGATCATTCATCGAAACAGCCCAGCCGAATGAATCATTGGTGCGACAATCGCTTGAAGTAAGTTTCTGAACCTCGTTCCAGGATCCTCCCGCCCGCCGAAAGATGTATGCGGCCCCGGCATCTTCCGCGCATCCATCGTTTCCACCTGCACTTACAATGGCATAGTTTGCAAAAAGAGAAACAGCAGCCCCAAAACCATCTGTGACGGTTCCGTCACTTGCAACGAGCCTTGCGATCTCGGTCCAGCCTTCTCCCTCCCGTCGGAAAACATAGGCAGATCCTCCAGCACCGACAAGTGCGTTGTTTCCTGAGATTGCAACTGATCGTCCAAAGTTTCCGTCGCCTCCAATCGAAGGCAGCAGCTTAGCCGTTTGGACCCAGGCAGATCCAACTTTCTTGAAAACATACGCCGAACCTGAATAGTTGTTTGCTGAGTCATAAGGGGCTCCGATCAGAGCGTACCCGCCCGAGAGTGAGACAGCAGGCCCAATTCCGAGGCGAGAGTGTGTGGAACTTACAGCCCAACTTGAGTCATCTTCGAATATGAAGAACTTCGCGTCCCAGGTTCCCACGATGGCAGTATTCCCATCAATGCACACCTGGTCACCGAATCTC
>DAIPLH010000133.1:0-2503 GCA_036769325.1 Bacteroidota bacterium | reverse complement strand
TCTCTCAGTCGGTCTGGAGGGTACGATTTTTTGGTCCTCGATCCAGGATCCACCAGGTTCATGCCGAAAGATATACGCGGAGCCCCAAAGTCCGTCGTACTCAGCGCCAACGATCGCATACTCGCGACTGATTGATACGCCTGAACCGAATGAACTGGCCGAGTCGCTTGCGACGAGAGTCGATTGAAGCGGCCAACTTTCACCATCACGCCGGAAAACATAGACAGCACCATCGCACTCTCCGACGATGGCATGATTCCGGCTCAACGAGATGGCATTACCGAAACCAGAACAGGGGGATGGGGGTCGTAGCTTCAGCTCTGTGACCTGAGAGAGCGCTCCATGGCAAATGATTCCAACTAAAAGGAACACAACGATCGGTACGGGTTTCATGAAGCCTCCGAAGGAGGATAGCATGCGAAAAGCTGATCGGGGAGAGGGAGGGAGTTGTCAGCAAGCTTGAACGTTCGTGTGACTCCCCCCGTGAGGGCTACTTGAAGTTACTCATTGAATTCCGCAATGGCAATCGGCAAGTGAATTTCGCTCTTTCCGCAACATGTCATATCGGCGATTTGGAGTCTTTTAGGAGTTTCCGCCACATCTTGGTAAACAAACCACTAACCCAATGAGGTGCCAGCTTCGACCGAGCCACTGGTTGGGATAGCTGAAAGAAGGGCAATGATACCGATTCGCGAGAATATCTTCTACAATCAGGAGGCCGAACATACTATGTCCAAAGTGTCCCGTCCCTCGACACTCTCTAAAATTGCCACGCCAAGATTGATTTTCCGCAAGGGCACAGTCGTGTTTGCATTTCCATTGTGACAATGAAGACCTTGCCGTAATGGGGACAGGTAAAGGCGGCATGGTTTCCGTCCCAGTCCGCATCCATTCGAGGCTGGCAAAACGTATATTGACGTGGAACGATCTGTTTAATTAGGCAGGTTCGCCCCGATAGCGCCATAAGTCACTCGGAGACCACCATGAAAGCCACGATAGGGAAGAAAAAGAGGGAGGCCTTTGTTTCAAAGGGCGGGGTGGAGTTTCATTACATGCGAGACTTGTCCGGGCAAGTCACGATTTACGTCAGGAATACTCTCATCGTTGACATTCCGGCGGATGCTCTGATGGAGTTTTGCCAAAAGGTTTGCGGTGTCAAATTAGGACAAACAATATCAGAGTAGGGCGGTACCCCGAATCAAAGGCAATACCGATCTCCTGATTCAAACGCCAAAATCAGCGAAAACAGAAACGAGAGGGTAGATGGCTATATACAACTGCATGTATTGCGCGGACCCAATTGAAGAAGGAAAGGCGTTCCAATGTTCTCGATGTCCTCCACTCTACCCGCTGCACAAGAGGTGTTGGAACAGGCACTTCGACAAGACACATGATGCAAAGCTGATCCCATTGGAGGAC
This sequence comes from Bacteroidota bacterium, assembly GCA_036769325.1. GTDB lineage: Bacteria > Bacteroidota > Ignavibacteria > UBA10030 > UBA6906 > DAIPLH01. The sequence goes on along the minus strand of DAIPLH010000133.1, from coordinate 1,084 downwards.
CAACCACGACCTCGGCCGGTGAGAGGGCCAAGACTACCGTGATTTGTTCGAATCAAATCAGGACACCGGGAAGCAAACTGAGCCTGTGCGGAGGAAATGGGAAACAAATTTGGCAAGCAACAAGCCTCAACCGAAAGCCCTCCTCACTGAGTGGATAACAGCCGAGAAGGGGCATCCTGAATAGACTTGACAATCTTTGTTGTTTTGTACGACCTGACACTGGTGAGCACTTCTTGAGCTCTCCTCAGCGCTGCATCAATGCTATCCAAATATGTAAGGATTTCACTGTCCGGCGAAAATCGTTCACGAATTGAAGAAGCGGACAAGGAGATAACCGATAGCGGATTGTTGACCGTATCATTAAGCAGTGTTGACACCTCATCCAGTAATTCCAGTTGCATCTTTCCACGTTCGTATTCCCGAACAATTGTGCGGTTCCTCTCCTCCTCCTCTTTCTGTCTTTTCTTATAGTCGAACAGTTTCGCCCCAAGGCAAACAAGTCCCCAAAGCATAACCACAGAGCTAAACTGGAGAAAATAACCACTGAAGTCCCTGCGTGCATTCGGATTTGCAATGAGGTCAATTGCTACCCAGAGATAGAAGAGAAAAATGACAATCCCTGACAATAATATACCATACCGCTCGAGAATGCTTTCAGCTTGACTTCGGAACCTCGATTGATGGAGCATTTCTGCTGACCTCAGAAGGTATTATTGAGCAAATGGCTCACGCTCCCCCTCCTTTTGCAATTGCCGTGCCAAAAGTCATATCCCGTCCAGGATGTTAGACGACTTGGAAAAAACCTAACTCTGGGGAGGGCATTGAGCATCTACAGGGCTTAAACGACCATTGGAGTTACTTTGACCTATCCCTTTTGTGCCTTCCCAGATTTGTCCGCCCCGTCTCTGGATGCACGATCGAAACTTCTCCCTCAAGTCCAGAATCACATTAGTTCGATGCTGAATGAAGTAGTGGTCTCAACCGCTCCCCGATCAGGCTGATGGTTTGCAATAATGTTTTGTGCGGCAGCTCGGCACTATCCAGTTGAACGGACCTCTTCGTGTTTCAAGGGCTTGGAATTGCT
>DAIPLH010000132.1:5890-7532 GCA_036769325.1 Bacteroidota bacterium | reverse complement strand
GCACCAGCTTGTGGTTGTCGGGCCAGAGCACGCTCGGCGAGAGACTGAGCCTGCCCGACGGCGCGGCCGTGTCGATGCGCACTACCAGCGTCTTCGCGGCCTCCAGCGATTCACCGGCCGAGAGCTGACATTTCGCCTTCATTGCAAACGCTGCAGTCGTCCGTTGATTCATGGGGAATTCGCTGATGACCCTCTCGAATCCCGCCTGCGCGGCGCGGAAATCCCCCTTCTCAAAGTGGGTGAGCGATTGCTGAAAGATCAGATCGACTTCCTCAATCCGTTCAGGCGCCTCCTGGGCCGCGGACGGTTGATTGATAATACTGAATGCGAGAACGACAAGAAGCAATCGGGCCATCAATGAGATCAATCGCTTGTTCAACAGATGGAGGGACTCAGGAAACATTGGCAGGATGCTACACAAAAAACATCGATATGGCGCCAGAGCACCATGTGATTGGAAAATCCACCGTTTTCAATTCGTTATCGCAATCCGTTTGTCCAGGGGACTTTTCGGAAGTCCGTAGTTTTTAACAACCCTCTAGTAGTCCGATCGAATGGCGCGGATTCCTATCCGGGTTGAGATGATGATGACAATACTTGAGAGAAGCATGATGACTGCCAATGGTCCGTAGAAAATGGGCTGCTGTGCGACGCCGGGCAGAAGTCCCGCCTCGAAGTAGCGGTTGAGGGGAACAACAAGGATCAGGACGACAAGGCAAAGATAAACCATACTGCCGAGAAACGCCAGCGACGCTCCATGTGACGATGCGACTCTGATCGGGTTCCTCTCGCGATACATGGCGAAATATGTCCCGGTGCCAAGATGCAGACTGGTCAGACTGAGAGCTGCACATCCGCCGCTGATCGCCCCCACCGCAATGAGGAACGGATCGTCCGCAAGAAGAGGCAACGAACCGAAAACAAGGAACTCGACGATGACCAGCGTCAGGAAGGCCGAGAGCCTCAGTTTGTAAAAATAGAGTCTTGTCAGATCAAGCGGGGACGATCGTACCGCCCAGAAGCTCCTGCCCTCAAGACTGACAGAAGGAAACACAAAGCGAAGCGCAATCGATGCAACCAGGAACCCATTAAAGAGGAAGACGACGAGATACCCGACCGCTCTCATCAGCGGAAAGCCAAGCCGGAAATCGAGCGTTCGGACAGAGATCAGAAAGATCAGAACAAGAACAACCATCAGCAGGAGATGCAGCCATTGGCTTGGCTCACGAAAAAACATCCAAAAATCCCTCTTGAACAAAGCCTGGGACTGGAGATCTTTCCCGAGGAAAAGTCTCTGAATGGTTGATGTCCTGTCGAAACGCAGGAAGGACGAACGCCCTGCCGTTGAAGTTCTCGAACCTTTCATTGCCTGGGCATCAGATGCGGTCAGCCAGGTCTTGTAGTAGTACTTTCGGGCGAGAAGTCCCGCTGCGGCAATCAATCCTATCATGAAAAAGAACAGAAGAAAGAAGTACGGAATTGCCCGCTCCGGATTCCCGTTCACGGACCAGTACAGGAACTCCGAAACCCAGTGGTTTGGAAGGTAGCGAACCAGCGGAGGGTCGAGATAGCCGAAGTACGCGTCGATTCCCGGATATTGCTCCATCACCTCGGAGACCAGGGCAACAGGATTTGTGGTTCT
>DAIPLH010000132.1:0-5880 GCA_036769325.1 Bacteroidota bacterium | reverse complement strand
GAGGGTGTAGAGCCCCTCGTACATGTGCTGGGTGATGACCTCGACGAAGTTGGCCGTCGTCCAATGCGCGTCGAGCGTGGGCGGATCCCCGAGCACGGCCACCCGGATGACGCCGCCCCGCTTCGGAGTCTGGGCCTCGGCGAGGGCCGAAACGCCGGCAAGCAACAGGCGGACTCCCACCCGCGCCGCGATCCTGATAAGGCCCATCAGCGTGACAACCGCGATGATCCCGGCGATGAGCATGAACGGAAAGAATACACCAAACATGAAGAACACAAAGAAGTACCACGGAAGGCTGAAGTATGATCCATAGCCGAGGATGGCCGACACGCCGATGAGAGCGAGAGTGCTTGAGCTATAAAAAAAGTTATCGACGAACCTGACAAGGAAAATCTTTGCGTGAGAAATCGGGAGCGACATCATGAACGCGACCTCGTCTGACCGGTAAAGCGTTGCAAAGCAGACGATGATGTTCCCGATATTCACCGTAACAAAGAATACATACAACGCCATGGAAAGGAAACGGTGTAACAAAAAGAGACCGATGTGGGCTGTTTCGATGAGATATTCGGTGACTACCCTTGCAACGATGAACGTGCCAATGGCGAACGCTGCAAAGACGATCGTGGAAGCGAGGTTCTTCAACTGTGACTTCAGATCAGGGCGGAGAACCCCCTTGAGGAAGGAAGCGGCTTTCAGGTTCAGGACAAGAAGGAGCTCCCGCATGGGGACTACTTGGTGAGCTCCAGGAAAATCGCTTCAAGCTGACCGTTGAATCTCTTCGAATCCATCTGAACCTCCTCGTGGATGATTCGTCCGGACTTGATGATCGCAATTCGATTGCAAAGTTCCTCAACGATCTCGAGAAGATGGGTGGACATGAAGACGGTCATTCCCTCGGCGGTTTTTTTCTTCAGCGTGTTCTTCACCAGCCTGGCGCTTCGGGGATCCAATCCGAGGATTGGTTCGTCGATGATCAGCACTTTCGGATCGTGAAGGAGGGCCGCAGAAAGGACAATCCGCTGTCTCATTCCCTGTGAGTATTCCTCACCCTTCTTGTCGATGAAGCTCCCGATCTCGAACATGTCCGAAGCTTCATCGATTTTCAGCTTCACCTTCTCCGTAGCCATGTGAAACAGGCCACCGACGAAATAGAGAAACTCACGGCCGGTCAGCTTGTCATAAAGATAGGGCTGATCCGGGACATACCCGAAGCTTCTTTTTGCAGGAAGTGAGTTGAAATGAACGTTATGACCATCGATCAGACAGAGGCCTTCAGTCGGCTCATAAAGCCCCGTCAACATCTTGATTGTGGTTGTCTTTCCCGCCCCGTTAGGTCCGAGAAAGCCAAAGAATTCTCCCGGCTTGATAGACAGACTAATGTTATCAACTGCCGTGAAGGCGCCGAACCGCTTTGTAACGTTTCGCAACTCAATCATGACCCCGTAAAGAAGCGCAAAAAACCTTCAGAATCAATAAGAGACACACCGTATGTTCATGTTACGACCCGGAAACGAGCATCTGAGAAGCGAGTGTTACCACTTCCTGAACCGGGACGGCGCGCAGACAAACAGAGCCGTAGCGACTCCCTTCGGGAATCATATCGTTGCAACGACCCGGAGGGCATACCGGACAGGCTGTGAGGGCTTTCGCGGTCCTGATTTTCTCCGAAGCAGGATAGACTCCCCACTCGCGATCGTGATGGTGACGGAAAACCGCGAGACTGGGAGTCCCGACTGACACGGCAAGATGACGCGGGCCAGAGTCGTTGGAGATAACAAGGGCAGCGCGGTGGAGGAGCGATGCAAGATGGTCGATATTCTCTTCTATATGGACTCGCAGTGCCGGACTCCGGAATTCGCCCGCCACTTCGTCTACAACTTCGCGATCACCGGGGCCCCCACATAGAAGCACAGACAATCCAGTTCCCTCCGTAAGCCTTGCAATCATCTCTCTGTAACGCTCCGCTGGCCAGATCTTGTAATCTCCCGTGGCGCCGGGATGGACAACGACAAACTTCCCGGTGCGAAATCCCGTTGCGTCAAGGAAACCGTCGGCCCACCGTTCGGCTTCTGCATTGGGGAAATACTCAGTGTTGAATGATGAGATGTGGCTTCCCGTCAGTTCCGCGAGCTCACAATAGTAATCGAGGATAGAGCCGTCCCCCTTCTTTCGTTCAGGAGTTCTGTTGTAGACCCACCGGAGCACATTGCTGATCTCTCCGATTCTCACGGATGCTCCCGAGGCGAATGCCCAGAGTGCAAAGCGATCTTCAGGAAATGCAGAGATAACAGAATCGGGTTTCATGGCGCGAAGGAACCGGACAATCCGCGCTTCCTCAAGGAGTCGCCTTATTCCCGTCAGTTCACGCAACAGGTCACGGCGGAGGGAATAGAGAGCAGAGATGTGAGGGTTGGAAGAAAGGACGTTGTGAAGGGACCTGTCGAGAATTTTTGAACGGTCTGTTCCGGAGCCACGTCTCTCAACAACCAGGAGAAGAAGAGACGCATCAGGGTGTGATGTCTTGATCCCACGGATCGCGGGGGTGAGAAGGAGGAGGTCACCGAGTTGGCCTTCAGTGAGGATAAGAATCCTCGGTCCTCGTGCGGGAGCCTCATTCATTTCCGGGCTGGTCTCCTCAGGCGCGCCTGCTCTTCGATGTGGTCAATCAACACAAGTGCTGTCATCGCTTCTGCGACAGGGACGACGCGCGGACAGATACAGGGGTCATGCCGTCCTCCCATCTTCAACATGACCTTCCTCCCCTTCCGGCTCACTGTTGCCTGTTCCTTCGTTATCGATGAAGGAGGTTTTATCGCCAGACGTATCACGATGTCTTCGCCATTGGAGATCCCTCCCACAATTCCTCCTGCGTTGTTGGTCCTCGTCCTGATCCGCTGTGTCCGTTTGTCAATGTACAAAGGATCGTTGTTCTCGCTCCCCCGCATTCGGGCAACTGCGAAGCCCGCCCCGATCTCCACGCCTTTCACTGTGCCGACTGACATCAACGCCTTTGCCAGATTCGCATCAAGTTTGTTGAACACTGGATCGCCGAGTCCGACCGGTACGTTTCTGATAATGACCTCAACAACCCCGCCGACTGAGTCTCCCTCGCGCTGTGCGGCCAGAATCAGTCGCTCCATCCTCCTTGCCGCTTTCGCATCAGCGCAACGTACAGGATTGTCCTCGATCAGACTTTCGTCAAACGTCGATGCCCTGATCCCGCCGACTTCCACAGTGTGCCCAATAATGTAAATGCCCTTGCGGTGTAGAAGATATTTTGCAAATGCCCCGGCTGCAACACGGGCAACGGTTTCACGTCCGGATGAACGTCCTCCACCACGATGATCATCAATCCCGTACTTCGCAAGGTAGGCATAACCCGCATGGCCGGGGCGGAAAACGTCTTTGACACGCTTGTAGTCCCCTGAACGCTGGTCTGTGTTCCACACAATCATGCAAATCGGCGACCCGAGGGTTCGTCCTTCGAAGACGCCACTCAGGATCTGCACCCTGTCCTGCTCCTTCCTCGCACTTGTGACCCGGCTTTGCCCTGGCTTGCGACGGTCCAACTCGCGCTGGATCATCCGTGTGCTGATTCGCAATCCAGGTCGGACGCCATCAATCACAACACCAACAGCAGGACCGTGGCTTTCACCGAACGTGGTTATGCGGAAATGTTTGCCGAATGTGCTCCCTGGCATTTATGTGGCCTCCTTCCTCTCCCACGCGGCCAGCCCCGCCCAGAAGCCCGGAAACGATTTTCCCACACATTCCGGATTCTCAATGCTGATCCCCGGAATCTTCAATCCTATGATTGCAAAACTCATGGCCAGACGATGATCATCATGGGGGTTCAATTTCGCTCCGGTCAACGGTGCAGGATCAATTTCAACGCCGTCATCTTTCAACCGTATCGAGGCTCCAAGTTTCTGCAATTCTGAACAGAGGACCTCCAGCCGATCAGATTCCTTGAAACGCAGGTGTTCAACTCCACGAATGCGGCTGCGTGAGTTTGCGAAGAGGAGCGTTGATACCAGACAGGGCACAAGGTCCGGCATGTCACGCAGATTAATATCAATGCCTGAGTATGATCCCGCTCCGTGGCAGGATAGCTCGATCTGATCGTCCCCGGTTCTGACATTGCTGCCGAGTCTGCGGAGGATATCAAGAATTCCGATGTCCCCTTGCAATGATTTCTGCTCCCTGACATTCATTCTCACGTCACCACCGGTGATCATCGCGGCGCAAAAGAATATGGCAGCGGAAGAAAAATCGGATTCGATTTCCATCGTAGCTGGTTGGTAACGGCTTCCGGATCTGACAAAGTACGATCCTCCTGATTCACGTTCTACCTCAACCTGAAATTTCTTCATCACTTCAATTGTCATCGAAATATAAGGATCAGACACCTTGCCCTCTGGCTCAAGCCGCACGTCCGCCTTAGCATAGGGAGCTACCATCAGCATGGTGGAGAGAAACTGAGAGCTGAGGTTGCCCACGACTTTCGCCGTGCCCCCCTGGAAACTGCCGCCTCTGACAGCATACCTGGCGGCAAAATCAAGCGCTTCGCTTTCTGTCCCCAACTCGCGCAACGCATCGATCAACGGCTCTATCGGCCGTTCGCTCATTCTTCCCGCTCCCTCGAACATTACCGGACCATCTGCAAGCGCTCCGAGCCCCATGAGAAACCGCAGTGTCGTACCTGCATTTCCAACAGGAATTGGAAACCGCGGTGCGTACACCCTTCCCCCCTTTCCCTCAACTATCAGGTCTGATCCGCTTTTCCTCACTAAGATTCCGAGCTGGTTGAGTCCGTTCACCATCAACAGTGTATCGGTACTATCCGATGCTTTCTGAAGCACCGACTCACCCCCGGCGAGGGCAGCACATATCAACGCGCGGTTTGTGATACTCTTCGAACCCGGAACCCTGATTTCGGCGTTGATCGGTCGCCCACCCGGAGTAATCGATCTGATCATCACAAGCCCAGGAGCCGTTGCATTCTTTTTCGGAGCGGTTTCCTGCCAAGATAAAGTTCAGATTGTTTGGCTGCCTGATTGACGTACATTTCAACCCCCGAAACAATTGCGGAACCTGAATCCCTTGCATCCATCAGGAGTCTCGTCATCGGCGGATTATAGACGGCATCAAAGACTGTCTTGCCTTTGAGAAGCGTCTTGTGTACCGGCGAATTCTCCGTCTTTGGTGTCATACCGACCGATGTTGCGTTGACAAGGATATCAAATGATGCTTTCCCCAGACTTCCCATGGTTATCCACTCAAGACCGAGATCTGACGCGAGTTTCTCTGCTTTTGAGTTTGTTCTGTTTGCGATGGTCACAACAGCACCACGATGTCGTGCTTCGAAGGCAATCGCACGCGCAGCTCCACCAGCGCCAAGAATGAGGACACGTTGTTCAGCAACCTTGAGCAAGGATTCAAGGGCATCAAGTGCTCCCTGGCCATCAGTATTGGTTCCCCAGAGTCCGTCAGGCTTTCTGATAACGGTGTTCACCGCACCGATTGCAGAGGCAGCCTGATCAGTACTTTTTAGATACTTGATGATTGCCTGTTTGTGCGGCTGCGTGACACTGAAGCCCGCCATCATCGGTCCCATGGACTTCATGAAGGCACCGAGGTTCCTGACCGGAAACCGACAATACACAGAATTTGACCCGGCGCTCTGGAACAATGGGTTGTGAACAAGGACGCCTTTGCTCTGACCGAGCGGGTAGCCAATGACGCCAAAGATCCGCGTCTTTGGATCGAGCTTATCCGCCCGATAAAGCTTCTTCAGAACGCTCCCAGCGATCTGGCCGGATGCTGCCGGCGCCCCGGTCTCAGGCGACGCATACGTTCCCCAGGCCCCCATGACCC
>DAIPLH010000492.1:0-2152 GCA_036769325.1 Bacteroidota bacterium | reverse complement strand
GGTTACGTGGCCGACAATTATAACCGCAAGCGGACGATCATTGTGATGACGTGGCTGGCCGGATGCGCACCCTCCGGAAGCACAACTGAAGAAGGGAAACCGGCAACAGATCCTGGAACAAAGGAATCTCTTTACGAGCAAGGACACAAGCTGTATGTCGAGGCAAAACGCGATAGCGCTGTGTCCTATCTCGAAAGAGCCAGAGAAATGGATCCGGCATACATCCCTCCGCTCAGGGATCTGGGCGAAATCTATTATGTAAGCGCTATGGCGAGGAGCACGGGGAGCGCTGAACGGGAATCGGGGATGCGGAAGGCCCTCGGGTGTTATGCCGACATCGAATCTCTTGGAAAAGCAGACGAGAATACCCTTGACCGCCTTACTGAAATCTCCCACAGTCTCGGAGAGACGGAGTCTTTCGTCGCGTATGCAGAGAAGCATGCTGTTCAATATCCAGGGGATCGACAATCCTATAACCTCGGCCTTGCCTACTTCGGTGCCGGGGTCTGGCAGAATGTCATTGATACCCAGAAACAGGCGATCAGCAAATACCCCCATTCGCCATATGTTGGCGGATTCCATCGGCTGTTGGGTGATGGTTACCTCAATGTCGACCGCCAGCAATCGGCAGAGCGGACATACGAAGAGGGTGTTCTGGTTGTTGATCAACGGATAGCCGGGATGACGAAGGCAGACCCGGACTTCGGTTCCTCTCCCGAATTCCGCCGGCTGGCTGACAGCAGGAAAGCGATGCTGCTCTCGCTGCAACAGATCTATCGGCTCCATAAGAAGCAGGACAAGCTCAGCCAGGTCGAGAGCAGGTTGAAAGAGGATCCTTGAACAGGATCCCGGCACTCGTCAGACCGTTGTTGTACCCGTTCTCCTGGGCTTTTGCGGCGGGAGTTGTGCTTCGCAACCGTGCGTTTGAAAACCGGTTACTCACAGTTACCAGTCTTGATATTCCGGTCATTTCGGTGGGGAATATCGTCACGGGAGGAGTAGGGAAGACGCCGCTTGTCCGGTTCATTGCCGACTATTGCGGCAAGAGAGGCAGGAGGGTGGGCATCGTAAGCCGGGGCTATAAGAGAATGACCACCGGTGTTGTCGATGTCTCGGATGGAAGCGGCACAGTTGCCGGTCCCCGCGAAGGCGGAGACGAGGCTGTTCAGCTTGCTCAGGCACTCCCCGGATCAATCGTGGTTGTGGGCGAACGACGGGTTGACGCGGCAATGCGGGCAAGGGAGCTTGGAGCTGATATCATCATTGCCGACGACGGTTACCAGCACAGATATCTTGGTCGCGATCTGAACATCCTTGTTCTTGATTCACGCGTCGATCTGCGATCCGAGTCGATGCTTCCGGCGGGAAGGATGAGAGAGCCATTGGCTTCGATCAGGCGGGCTGACGTTGTTGCGTTGTCGCACACAGGCGAAGCAAGACCTGAGTGGATTACCATCCTGCGGGATTTTTACAATGGAACCTTCGTAGGGTTCCGGTACAGGACTCTTCCAGCGCGGTGGGCACATGACCGTAGTGAGGTTGCTCAGGGATCGCTGCCGGACGGCAAGGTCCTTGCCTTCAGCGGCATAGGAAATCACGAGAGGTTCCTGGAGACCTTGAGGTCGGCTGGATACGAGATTGGTGGCGACATCCGCTTTCCTGACCATCATTCGTATTCTGCAGAAGACTTTCGACGAATTGGTGCACTGAAGGAGGAGTCTGGTTGCGGGATGTGCGTAACGACCGAAAAGGATATCGTAAGAATCGACTCCGAAAACGCTGATGCACTTCATTTTCTTCAGGAGCGGAATGTTCTGTTCGTCCCCATCAGCATTGAGTTCACTGAGGGCGAGTCATTTTTGCATCAGAAGATTGATGACTGTTTGAATCGTATATCATAAAGAGAAAACGAAAATGAAAAAGTATGTCTACACCTTCGGGAGCGGGAAAGCTGAAGGACGTGCGGAAATGAAGGGCCTTCTCGGAGGAAAAGGGGCCAATCTTGCTGAAATGACCAACATCGGTCTTCCGGTCCCGGCAGGTTTCACGATCTCGACGGATGTGTGCACGTATTTCTACGCCAACAAGCGGAAGTACCCTGGATCCCTCAGGAAGGACGTCAAAACAGCCCTTGGAAAAGTTGAGAAGGTGA
>DAIPLH010000131.1:0-7600 GCA_036769325.1 Bacteroidota bacterium | reverse complement strand
CAATCACAAGGAAGGTAAACCGCCATGAGAACATTCCGCTTTGTTTGCCTCTTGTTCTTGATCATCTTCAATAGCTGTCTGGGCGGCTCCCAAAGAATGACAGACCGCGCCACCCTCCTGATTTTGTGCAAGCAAAGCTGTATTCATGGGTTCAGGAATAAACTATGCCTCTTGCTGATCTACTCACGCTCTGTTCACACTGCTTTCAAGGGATACATCGGTATCGGGTGAGTGATGCTGTGATCTCAACCGCGATAACGAATTTTCCGTTGAACACTGAGCCATCTAACGTTCTTACAAAAGTCGTTCTCATAAACTCTTTGTATCGCACTCAAATTTATGACGTGATCGGTATTGCGGAGCATATTCTTACGGTGAATTTCGACGAGAGGCTTCAGCAAGGAGATATTGGTTTAGTGGGGGCAATCCGCTTAGGGCACGGCATAGGCAATCGCGACTTATATTCATTTGCAACAAAGTATGCAAACTGGCATAGACCAACCTTGTTTCCCATTTATGACCGTCTGGTCAAACGGATTCTTCCCAGATTGAATAACAGGTTTCATTTCTCCGATCCTTTCACTCAGGCTGATCTTCATGAATATCCAGTCTTAGTGAGCACTATCGATTCGCTACTGACATTCTGTGACCTTGATGTCCTTAACTACAAACAACTTGATCAAGGGCTATGGCTCTATGCAAAGTTCGTGTATGAGAGAGAGCACGATCCACTTCCTGAAGGCATAGTTCAACAAATCCAGAACGTCGAAAACACAATGGACTAAAAAGGAGCAACCATTCATGAACTATCTCACCGACAGCTCCACGCAACAATATCTTGAGGTGGATTTTGGTTGGGACAATAATGATCGATTGCGATTCACCTATATCGATAGGAACCGTTCTGTGCGAATAAGCAAGGTAGTCCAAGGAGGGCATCCTTATCCGGGTCCCGAACCAGAAATCACGAAAATCCCTCTTATCATTGAAGCACTTGCCAAAATCTTCAATGACTTCGGAAGATGATAACAGTAATGCTGCTTCTTTTTCCAAACGTCTAAATCATGAGCTTTGACAAGCTGTTTCTTCCATTGCTGGATTATCTGAACTTCCTTGTCGATTTCGCCCTGTTCGACGGAATGGATCGTTATGTCTTGAGGGGAAACATCCAATTGTTTCATCTGTCCAATTTTCTTCTTGGATGTCTGTTCTCTGGATTCATCACCGCCAATTGGGGGAAGTTTACCTCTAAGGAGAAAGTTGAACTTGTCGACTGGAAATTTCTTGCCTATGTGCCGATGGTGCTCCTTCATGCTGTCTTCTGGCAATCTGCCGTTTATGTCGCTTCATTGTTCGCTTGCTTTCAGCATGGGTCTATCAAAGATGCTGTGAATGTTTCCTTCGGCACCGCAGCAATCTTCCTACCTTTCTTAGGTCTGAAAGCGAAAGCACTAAGAGCAACAGAGGGAGTGGTAGCATCCAACTTTCTCCAGCGATTAGCCATCGGTATAGTCTCGCTATTATTCCTGGTCGTTTCATTCCTACTCCCAATCAATTTCTTTCGGTTTGCTGCCTTGTACTACAATCTAACTTTGATTCAGACATTGTGGTCAATCGCGGTATATGTTCCAATTGCTCTCATATTCCGTTTTTCGGCGAAACACTTCCTCAATAGCCATTCGACGCACAAGACAAAAGGAGAAAGAATGACTCTTGAATCAGATATGCCAACTGATCCCTTTATCCGATGGCAAGCCATCACTATCAAGCAAATGTCGTATTCTATCAACCTTATCATAGCATCGTCAGTTGGTTCTCTTGGGTATGCTCTTAGCCTTCTCCCCAATAGAGACTTTGAACTGATTGGTTTGAGTAAGTGCTTTTTTGACTTTGGTATGGGTGGTTTGATTCTCTCAATTGTTGTTGGTGTCGCAACAAGCCTGAATAGGCTGAAAGACTTCAGGATAACGGCAAAACTTGCAAGAGGAAAAGAGACAATACCCGAACGAGACAGATTGAGGGACCTTACCGATGAACTTGGCGATACGACTTGGTGTCTCTTTCGATGGCAATTGGGTTTGTTCATCTTCGGGTTTGTGTTCCTACTGATAGCTTTCGCTATCATATACAAGGACAAGCTATTTTGATTTTCTGCTTTTGTCATTTTCTGCAATATCTCTGCCTCGCGAAGTCAAGGGTTGAATGGCCTACAATCGTTGAAATTGAATCGGAATTTCGAACTGTAACACTACCGGATCGAGGTTCGGGTGGAAGTGGGGGCAGGATATTTGTATCATAGGAAACCATGCTGATGAAGTCCGCACTGCCTGCCCTCGGATTGTTTCTTCTGAGCCACTGCGCCGGCAAGACATCGTCACCCGAAGACATTGTCAACGATCCTTCAAGAATTGAAAACTTTCTCATGAACATGAAAGCTCAGGGAAAAACCCCGAACCGGTTGATCACACAAAAAAGCCCCTACCTTCTTCAGCATGCCTTCAATCCGGTTGATTGGTATCCCTGGGGGGAGGAAGCCTTCAGGAAGGCACGCGAAGAACAAAAACCCATCTTCCTTTCCATTGGCTATTCAACGTGCCATTGGTGTCATGTCATGGAACACGAGTCGTTTGAAAATGATTCCATCGCTTCAATCATGAACGAGTTGTTTGTGTCCATCAAACTCGATCGTGAAGAACGACCTGATATTGACAAGGTCTATATGACTGCGGTGCAGGGTATGGGTCAGGGTGGGGGCTGGCCGTTGTCGATGTTCCTTACTCCCGACCTCAAACCATTCTACGGTGGTACATATTTTCCACCGGAGAACCGTTACGGAAGGATCGGCTTCCCGGAGCTCCTTCGCCGGATCAGCGATCTCTGGGTCCAGAAGAAAGACAAGGTTCTTGAATCTGCAGAAGGGCTGACCGACTTCTTGCGCCAGGCATCGGAGCGAATGGAGCCGATGGCGCTGAATCCCGGCGTTCTGGATACATGCTTTGCTCATATCGCCTCAAGTTACGACCAGGAGCATGGGGGTTTTGGAGGCGGGCCGAAATTCCCTCGGCCTGTTGTCTTCAATTTCCTCCTGAGGTATCATCTCCGAACTGGAAATGAAAAGGCCCTGGCCATGGTCGAGCGTACATTGGAGAGAATGGCTTCCGGAGGCATCGCGGATCATCTCGGTGGAGGTTTTCACCGTTATTCCGTTGATGGAGAGTGGCGTGTTCCACACTTTGAAAAAATGCTTTATGACCAGGCCCAACTTGCTTCCTCCTATCTCGAGCTCTTCCAGGTCACGGGGAAGGAAATCTATGCCAACATTGCCCGTAACGTTCTGGATTATGTTCTTCGTGACATGACGGATCCATCCGGCGGTTTCTATTCGGCTGAGGATGCTGATAGTCCGGACCCGGACAACCCTTCAGAGAAAAAGGAGGGAGCTTTTTATGTATGGACAGAGAGCGAGCTCGGAAAAGTCCTCTCCTCCGAGGACATGGAGATTTTTTCGCGGTACTACGGGATCAGGCCCGAAGGGAACGCCCTTGCTGATCCCCAGGGAGAGTTCACCGGAAAGAATATCCTGTTCGTTCAGGAATCGTTCGATAAGGTGGCGTCTCAGACTGGACTGCCCCCGTCGTCATTGCCAGACCGGATAGACGGAATGCGTCGACGGCTTCTTGATGTTCGAAACAAGCGCCCCCGCCCTCATCTGGATGACAAGATTCTCACATCCTGGAATGGAATGATGATCAGTGCACTTGCAAGAGCCTATCAGGTGCTTGGCGACACTCGATACCTCAAGGCAGCGGAGGGGGCCACAAAATGCATTCTCGGGAAACTGTACGATAAGGAAGAGGAGATCTTGAGAAGGCGGTTCCGCGACGGAGAAGCTGACTTTGACGCACACCTCGACGACTATGCGTTCTTTGGCCAGTCGCTGCTGGACCTGTATGAGACATCATTCGACATCGAGTGGCTTGACTGGTCTGTGAGGATTGCACAGAAAATGGTAGAGACTTTCCACGATGGGGAGCGGGGAGGTTTCTTTGATACGTCGGGTAAGGATCCGACAGTGCTCGTGAGGATGAAGGAGACATACGATGGCGCTGAGGCGGCCGGGAATTCTGTGGCTGTGCTTCTTCTCCTGAGGCTTGCCGAGATGACTGATAACGAACACTGGCGGACGATGGCAGGAGAAGCCCTTACAGGTGTTGCACAGGTTCTCAATCAACAACCTTCTGTAATGCCGCAAATGGTTCTTGCCCTGGACATGTTTTCGCACAAGTCAAAGCAGATTATTCTTGTCGGGGAAAAGGAGGAAGAGGGTACGGCACGATTCGTTTCCAGTGTCCACAAGCGACTCTTGCCGGGAAGGACTCTCCTTCTTGTGGAGGAGGTGGGGCCGGGAACCCCGATTGCCCGGTTTCTCCCATTTGCTGGGAAGCTCGTGAAAGTCGGTGGAAAGCCTACGGCATACGTCTGCGAAGACTATGTGTGCCAGCTTCCAACAACGGATCCTGCAATGTTTGAAAAGCTGTTGACGCAGCCTGCAAATTTGAACAACTGATACGCGTCCAAACGAAAGAGCGCTTCCGGCAGAACGCTGGGAAACCGATGGTTGCTCCGCGCAAAGCAGTCAGAATACGTGAAGGCATTTAGATTCCTCTCGCGGAAATCCAGCTCACTTTTTCCCGCAGTGGGGGCCCCGGCGGACAGCATGTGAACAAGGTGGAAACGGGAGTGCACCTCTCTTTCGATGTGGCAGCGTCTTCACGATTGACGGATGCCCAACGGGAACTGATCATGAGTCAGTTGAGAAACCGGATCGCAAGGGATGGCGTCCTGCGCTTGAGAGAAAGTGCCGAGAGGAGTCAGTGGAAAAATCGTGAACGCGTTATTGAACGGTTTGCAACAGTTCTGGCCAAAGCCCTGGAGATCAAAAAACCGCGATTGAAGACCAGGCCTGGTTCTGCTGCGCGCCGCGGAAGGCTTCAGGCAAAGGGCATCCAATCAGCCAGGAAAGCAGCCAGGAAAAGACCGTCCCCGGATTCCGAATGAGCCTGGTGGGCTGAACCACTATTGCACCCTTGATGCAATTCTGCTATATTTTTTCCGGACTCGCTTCAGCCCCTTATTCTACCTGCCCAACAACCTGGCAAAAGAAAGATAAAGACGTGACAAGCCTCGTAAAGGACCTCAAGCCACAGTCGGTATGGGAACACTTTGCCGCGATTGCAGAGATTCCCAGACCATCCAAGAATGAGGGGCGCATTGCTGCCCACATCATAAATCTTGCCCGGAAAGCCGGCCTCAAACCTGATCAGGACGCGACCGGTAATATTGTTGTGAGGAAGCCGGCTTCTCCGGGGAATGAGAACGCACCAACCGTCGTGATCCAGAGTCATCTCGACATGGTGTGTGAAAAGAACAGGGATGTAAAGCATGATTTTGATAGCGATCCTATCCAGCTTGAAAGAGTTAACGGACATATCAAGGCCCGGGGAACCACGCTGGGGTCCGACAACGGAATAGGTGTTGCCGCAGCAGTTGCAATCATGATGGATCCGGCACTTGTCCACGGTCCCCTGGAGCTTCTTTTTACCATTGATGAAGAGACCGGTATGACCGGTGCAATGGGATTGAAGCAGGATTTCCTGAAGGGAAGAGTCATGTTGAATCTTGACTCCGAGGAGGAAGGATCTGTCTATGTTGGCTGTGCCGGCGGACGTGACACAGTGTTGACGTTTGATATTGTGCGTGAGGCTCCGCCTCCGGGTATGGTTCCAGCCCGGATTGTGGTCAAGGGCCTGAAGGGTGGCCATTCCGGAGTGGAGATCCATGTGGGCAGGGGAAATGCGATTAAGATCCTCGCCAGGTCATTGAGGGAGATCGCAAAGCGATTTGACATGCGGTTGCATGGCCTTCAAGGAGGAAGCAAGAGGAATGCCATCCCGCGTGAGGCTGAGGCGGTCATCTACGTGAAACAAACTGATCTCCGGGCTGTCACAGACCTCGTCGGGAATATTTCATCGCAGGTTCAGGGCGAACATGCTACAGTCGACGGCGGTGTTGCACTGGAAGTTGAGAACGCTGCAAGCGTGACGGGTGGGTCGCTCAGGAAGGCGGATCAGGAAAGGATTATCAACTTTCTTCACGCTGTTCCGCACGGTGTTGCGGCCATGAGTGCAGATATCTCCGGGCTTGTCGAAACGTCTACCAATGCGGCCACCGTTGAGACCCGCGAGAGTTCGGTCGAGGTGGCAACAAGCCAGCGAAGTTCCGTCAGTTCATCACTTGACAACATCCTTGATCAGGTTACCGCCCTTGGTCAGCTTTCGGGCGCAAGGATCGAATCGACCAACGGCTATCCGGGGTGGAAGCCAAACATGAAATCGAAGGCACTGGCGGCGACGCTTCGCAGCTACGAGGAACTTTTCGGGAAAAAGCCTGTCGTCAAAGCAATCCATGCGGGTCTGGAGTGCGGACTCATCGGGGAGAGTTTTCCGGGAATGGATATGGTCTCGTTCGGACCGACGATTGAGGGGGCTCACTCACCGGACGAACGGGTTGAAATCGCAACTGTTCAGAAATTTTGGGACCTTCTGCTGGCTATCCTGAAAAACCTTGCCTTGAACTAACCTCCTCGTCGGCCTGAATACCTTCGCCCCAGATACCATCCTACAATGACCAGTGCTATAGCGATCACGAGAGCAGCAGACAGCTGAGCGAGCCTCAAGGCGAGGTGATCTACGGTAGTCTGTGCTTCTGAACCCGCTTCGCGCACTGAACGCCTGGCCAGGCTATCGAGAAGTATAAGAGATGCCAGTCGCTGACGATCAATGTCGATGAAGATCGCTTCATGTTCGGCATGAACCAGGCTGGTGAGTGCCTGCACATCATCATGGAAAGAGCGGAGGGAGAGGATGTCCATCGTAAAATTTCCGGAAGCCAGTGTTTCTGTCAGCAACTCCAAAGAGCTCAGCAAGCGGTCCGCTTGAGTCTCAATTGAATCCAGCCTCCCTCTTGCATCCATATCCAGGAGCATATATTCAGCCTGCCATCGGGCCTCAGTGGGAGTTTGTGCGGCGTAGAGGTTTAGACGGAGAGTCAAGTCGTCAAGGTTTTGTGCGATTGCTCCAAGGGCTGTAATAGCGGTCTTTTCCTCAGGGGTGACAAGAGATGACAGGGTGGGGATGATCGAGGCCCGGTTGAAGTGAAGACTTGTGACAGGGTGGTCAGCGGCCCACTGCTCGAGCCTATCCCTGAACTCCAGTGTCCTGCTTGAATCAGCAAATGAATTGATTCCCTCGTAGAAAAGTGTGGAAAGACGCCGCGAAGCTCGTATTGCGATATCCTGTTCCGGTCCGAAGAGCGTGTCTCCTTCGCCGGTCTCAAAGAAATTCCTCATCTGGACGGCAAATGCCCATCCATCGAAGGACCCACCCAGCGGGTCCGGATACAGCAGAGCTTGGCGGCCCCTCGGAATGCCATAGATCTTCCACATCATTGCGTGCTTATCGACCTGAGTGTCATCCGAGAGATGGATAATGCTGTCCGCAGCGGCTTCCATGTCCGGCTCCTGCAAGGAAACGGTAGGGCG
>DAIPLH010000130.1:0-7600 GCA_036769325.1 Bacteroidota bacterium | reverse complement strand
TGAATCAGTGATCGCTCGGAGCGAAGGAAACCTTCCTTGTCTGCATCAAGGATGGCAACAAGCGAAACCTCCGGAATATCGAGCCCCTCGCGCAGGAGGTTGACGCCAACCAGGACATCGAAGTCTCCCAATCTGAGGTCACGCAGAATCTCGACCCTGTCAAGCGCTCCGACTTCGGAATGAACATAGCGAACCCTGATCTTGATGTCCGTCAGATAGTCCGTAAGGTCCTCGGCCATTCTCTTGGTCAGCGTCGTTACCAGGACCCTTTCATTTCTTGCTGCACGGGTGCGGATCTCCGCGATCAGGTCATCGATCTGATTCTTGACGGGACGTATCTCCACCTCCGGATCGATGAGACCTGTCGGACGGATGACCTGTTCGACCACAACACCTCCCGATTTCTTCAATTCATACTCGCCGGGGGTTGCACTCACAAAAATGATCTGGTCCACCATCTCCTCCCACTCTTCAAACTTCAGTGGTCGATTGTCCAGGGCAGAAGGGAGGCGGAAACCGTATTCGACCAGGGTCAGTTTTCTCGACCGATCTCCCTGAAACATTCCGCCAATCTGCGGGACTGTCGCATGCGATTCGTCAACGACAAGCAGGAACTTGTCTGGAAAATAGTCGAGCAGGCACGACGCTCGAGAACCCGCGGCCCTGTTGGCGATATGCCGTGAGTAGTTCTCGATCCCTGAGCAATAACCGACTTCCCGCATCATCTCAAGATCAAAACGCGTTCGTTGCTCAAGTCGCTGTGCTTCCACAAGTTTTGCCGCCGACCGCAGTTGTTCCAACCGTTCTTCCAGCTCTACTTCGATGTCCTTGCAGGCCCGCTCGAGAGTGTTTCGGGATGTGACAAAGTGTTTCGCCGGATAAATAATTTCATAGTCTGCTTCCCCGAGGATCTCACCATCGATTGGACGAAGGTAGGAGATTCTCTCAACCTGATCTCCAAAAAACTCGATCCTGATCGCCTCGTCACTTTCATACGCGGGAAGGACTTCCACAACATCACCTCTCACCCGCATCGTTCCGCGCACAAATTCAAAATCGTTCCGCACGTAGTGGATGTTTAAGAGTCGCCGGAGGAGGTCGTTGCGCTCAATACGATCCCCTTTTCTGATCACGACAAGCTGATCCTGCCACTCCTCCGGTGCTCCAATTCCGTAGATGCAACTCACCGAGGCAACAACGATGACATGTTTGTCCTCGCCGAGGAGAGAACTTGTTGCGCGAAGCCGCAGCCGGTCAATTTCGTCGTTGATGGACGCGTCCTTCGCGATATACGTATCGGTTGTCGGGACATACGCTTCGGGCTGGTAGTAATCGTAGTAACTGATGAAAAACTCGACGCGGTTGTCCGGGAAAAAGGATTTGAACTCGCTGTAGAGCTGAGCAGCAAGCGTCTTGTTGTGTGAGAGGACAAGGACGGGCTTGTTGAGCCCGGCGATTACATTCGAAATGGTAAATGTCTTTCCGCTGCCCGTCACACCAAGGAGGGTCTGATACCTGTCACCCCGCTCCACACCCTCAGCGAGCTGCCGGATCGCGTCGGGCTGATCACCCGCCGGAGAGAAATCGGATACGAGACGAAATCCACTCATGAAATTCCCCACACTCTAAAGCTCATCGATGCTCCGTCTGCCTGCGATGCCGCTGGTAAGGTCATGCCACCAGACAATATCATTTTCGCCCAGCATCCAGCATAGGTAAACCTCTTCTCC
This sequence comes from Bacteroidota bacterium, assembly GCA_036769325.1. Classification (GTDB taxonomy): domain Bacteria; phylum Bacteroidota; class Ignavibacteria; order UBA10030; family UBA6906; genus DAIPLH01. Next base: position 5,870 of record DAIPLH010000130.1, on the reverse strand, counting down.
ATCGGATCGAATATGCGGAAAATCGACAAGCCCTTCATCAATCCCCTTCACAAGAACACCCTTGTCCTTTAGCACCCTGATGATCTCCACGAGTCGCTCCATTTCGGCCGGAAAGGACCCATCTCCATTTGGTCCCCTCCCACCAAAATACCCGTGCCGGGTAATGTCCCATCCGAGCTCGTCGAGGCCGCGTTTCAGTTCAACCAGCTTGCTGACCAGGGCGTGAACCGCTGTCAGTTCACGTCGGGCTTCATCAAGTGTAAAATGCTTCGGGTGAATTCTCTGTTTCATAAATGAACATACAAAATTGCGGAGAAAAACGGCAGGGTTCAGAGGTTTTCAAGAAGGTACTCAGTCAGCAACGTGAACACGTGCAGGGTTGCGTTTCTTCCCGAGATCCCATGGCGACGGTCGGGATAGAACATCGTCCGTACCTGTTTGTTCTCCGAGATGAGTTCGTTGACAAAGACAATGGTGTTCTGCCAGTGAACATTGTCGTCAGCAGTTCCGTGAACGAGAAGCAGGTTGCCCTTCATTTTGGAAGCGTACGTCAGTGATGAGGTGAGCCGGTATCCTTCCGGGTTATTTTCGGGCGTCCCCATGTACCGCTCGGAGTAGATGGTGTCATAGAACCTCCAATCGGTGACCGGTGCAACCGCCATACCCGCCTTGAAGGTCCCTGCGGCCAGAGTCATTGCCAGACAGGTCATGGATCCCCCTCCGCTCCACCCCCAGATGCCGATCCGGCTGGAGTCTATATAGGAAAGAGAACTCAAATACTTCGCGGTCTCGACGTAGTCACCGACCTCGCGAATCCCAACCCGGCGATTTGTCTGCTGCATGAAGGCCTTCCCGCGGGCACCGGTTCCCCTGTTGTCGACATGGACGATGATGTATCCCTTCCCGGCAAGCAGCTGATACCAGAGGTAGTTCGACCCTCCCCAGGCGTTCATGACTGTCTGAGATCCGGGCCCCCCGTAGACCGAGAAAAGAACAGGATACCGGTGTCCGGGATCAAAATCGGGAGGCATGATCATCCGCGCATTGAGGCTTTCCCCATCGGTTGTCCTGACTTCGAAAAACTTTTGTGTACCAAATCGATAGCCGGCAAACGACTCCATCGAATTCTCGAGGAGGGTCGCTACATGCTCGCCGGTGTTCGAGCGAAGGGAAATGCGCGAAGGGGATGATGAGGTTGAGTACGTATCAAGAAAGACAAGCTTATCAGGTGAAAAGTTGATGGAATGCCATCCGGGCTCATCAGTCATCCGCCGCATTCCGGACCCATCCAGCTTGATCCGGTAGAGATGCCGCTCGAGTGGAGACGGCTTTGTTGATGCAAAATAGATGACACCCCGCCTCTCATCGACGCCGTAAACCGAAGTTACCTCCCAGGGTCCGGAGGTTACCTGTTTCTCCAGTGTTCCGTCAAGACTGTAGAGATAGAGATGACTGAACCCGTCTCTGTTTGATGTCCACACAAAGCGGTCGGAATCATCAAGGAATTCAAGATACCCGCCTTCAGCATCGATCCAGGCTGTGTCCGTTTCGGTCAGGACAATCTCCGTGGAGCCGTCATCGATGTTTGCCAGCATCAGATCAAGCGTGTCCTGTCCTCTGTTGAGCCGCTTTACCGCCAGCACGTCCGGGTCTTTCGTCCATTGAATTCCCGGGATATAGATATCCTCATTCGAGCCGATGTCAACCCAGGTGAGTTGCCGCGTGGCCACGTTTGCTACGCCGATCCTTACACGAGAATTCGGGTCGCCCGCCTTTGGATACCTCATGGTCTCTACCTGCACATGAGAATCATTGGGATAGCGGATGATGGGAAAGGTTGGCACCATCGACTGGTCCAGACGCCAGAAAGCGATGTGCGTCCCGTCCGGCGACCACTCCCATCCATCGATAATGGAAAATTCCTCCTCATAAACCCAGTCGAACCTCCCATTAATGATTGTGTCCGATCCGTCGGTCGTGAGCTGAGTCTCCTGCCCTGTCTTCACGTCCAGGACAAACAAGTTGTTCGCGCGGACGAATCCAATCTGCTGACCATCAGGAGAAAACCTGATGTTGGATTGATCCTCCGCTGAATCAGAAAGCATCCTGAAAGTTTTCTTCTCAACATCAAACAGTCCGAAATTGCCCCCGGTCTTTACCCGTCTTGCAGGAAGTGAGCCGGTAACCAGGATGGACCTTCCGTCATTCGACCATTCATACGATCCGATCCGCATCGGATTGCTGCTGTCTCCTATGGAGAGCAGCGCACCATCCATCGCTATTTCCTTCCTCCCATCTTCCACATGGTAGACACGGAGATCATTCAGTTGGTCAGTAGTGTCGCGTTCCAGGAAGGAAAACCTCCGGCCATCCTCCAGCCATTGAAGGGCGGAAAGTGATTTCATCGTGAACTTCGATGACGAGAAGATCTCCTCAAGAGCCCATGGGTGGCTCTCCTGCGCGCTCGCCCTGGCAGTATTCATAAGAGAGCAAGAAATGACGAACAGAATCATCCTGAGATGCAGCATATGAGACCCCTTGATTGAAAGAACTGGCGATCAGGCTCTTGACACCTGATGTACCTGGAAAAGAAAACGCCACCGATGCCCGATGGCGTTGCAGGATGAAAATCCCCAGCCTGTTCAGTTTCAGCCTTTTGCAGTCGTGGTTTCCAACCCATGGCTTCCCGCGCCGGTCTCGCTTCGCCTCAAGAGGAACGAAAAGAGAAGTCCGAGAAATCCCAGTGTCGAAAAGATCCACATCCCGAGGGCATAACCGCCCGGATTGTCGGCTCCTGCTCCCGAGGCATCATTCGCCTCACCGATCATAAGATTAAGAGCAAAGAAACCGATCTGCTGAATCAAAGTCATGAGAGCATAGGCGGTTCCAAGCCGGCGTTCTTCGACGATATACGCGACAGATGGCCACAGGACCGCGGGAATCAGTGAGAAGGCTAAGCCCATCATAATGACGGGGACCCAGAGCGTCAAACTGGTATAGGCCATGATCAGGTAGACTGGCAGGAGTATCAGGGAGCCGAAGGTCATGAAGAGAGCGCGTTTTCCGACCTTGTCGACCAGAAGTCCAAAGAGAGGCGTCGCAACCATGGCCGACATTGGGAGAAGGCTGTTGAAGAAGCCGGCCATTTCGCGTGCCTGGTCTTCAGGGACACCTCCGAGGTGGGTATCCATGAAAAACTTTATTGCAAATGTCCGGAAGGGGAAAATAGCCGAATAGAATGTAAAACAGAGGCCGACGATGTACCAGTACGATTTCGGAAAACGGAACATCTCCGACCACTCAAGCTTGTCAATCGCTCCTGCTTTTCCCAGAGCAAACTGGTCCTCCGCCCTGCGCTCAAGCATCCAGTAGACAAGTGCGCCAACGATGCAGATCGCCCCGGCGCCAATGCCGATCATGCGAGGTCCCTGCCAGCTTGGATCACCGGCCGGGCCATTCGGATAAAATACACTGGGGGCCCAGCTCGGGGAGTTATCTGCGGCAACAGAAGCAAGCCGCGCAATCGTGAGGTTGACGCCGAAGGCAAAGCTGAGCTCTTTCCCTTTGAACCATTTTGCGAGGGCCGTGGTTACAGCAACGATCAGCGATTCAGCTCCAAGACCGAGGACAACCCTCGCAGTGATCATCATCGCAAAACTCCCTTCGAGCGTCGAAAGGAATGCCGCAATGAGACAGATAATGGAAAACAGCATGATGGACTTCCTGGCGCCGAACCGATCGATCACAATACCGCCGATCATCAATGTCGCGAGGGCGGCAATACTGTAGCTCGCATTCAGCCATCCGATATCGCTGTCGGAAAAGCCCAGTTGCTTGGTGAAGATATCGACGAGCGGATTGATCGCATCGTAGATGTAGTAGTTCCCAAACATCGGCAGGGATATAAAGAAGAGAACGATCCACCGAAAGGAACGGGGCGGTTCGGTATGCGATCGAAGGTCCGGATTCATGAGGATAATATTCCAATCATGCTGTGAGAGAAGTCCTGGCGGTCGTCGCCGGTCAGTCTTTCTTCATTGATGTCCGGAACAGGATATAGCCGAGAAGTCCGAACATGAATGCCCCAATCACATCGGCTCCGCCTCCGAGGTGCTCCCATCCATGGATGCCGACAGCATCCAGGAGATACTGCATCGTCGAAATCTCCTTCGTCACCCCATCCCGCACAACGCTCACCGGGATACCACTGAGAAGAGCGATCGCAACGCCTGTCAGCGAACCACCCGCAACAAGTCCAGTACTGAAGAGCATTCCCGAGCTGATTTCCGACTCCTCCTTCACCCCCTGGATCTTGTCGACAAATGCCTTGACCATGCCCCCGGCGAAAATCGGGAGTGTCGTCGATAGTGGGAGATAGACGCCGACGGCAAACGAGAGTGACCGGATTCCGCACAGCTCAACGACTACAGAAATCAACATACCCACGAACACAAGACCCCACGGAAGATCCTGCGCAAGAAGCCCCTTGATGATTGTGGCCATCAGTGTTGCCTGTGGAGCCGCATAGCGCTCTGTTCCAATCGCATGCTCCACCGGATTGTCGCCAAAGTTCATCGAGGCGTCGATGGTATTCAGTGTCCAGCCAATAATGAACGTCGACACAATGACGCCGATGACGAGGCCTATCTGCTGGTAGATCGGAGTTGCTCCGACGATGTAACCCGTTTTGAGGTCCTGACTCGTGGCACCGGCATTCGCTGCAGCGATACAGACGATCCCACCGACAGCAAGGGCAAGCGACTGGTACACATCTCCCGTCCATCCAAGGCTGACAAAAATGAGACACGTGGCCATCAGTGTTGCGATGGTCATTCCGGAAATAGGGTTATTGGATGACCCGATGATTCCGACGATTCGTGAACTGACAGTCACAAAGAAAAAGCCGAAGACAACAATCAGGAGCCCCATCAACAACGTTCCAGGAAACGTTCCGGGAAGCTGTGGCAGAACTGCAACAACAAGGATGAGAATCAGCGAGCCAACGATGACATAGGTAATGGGGATATCCCGCTCAGTACGACTCAGCTTCACTCCTGCTTTCAGGTCCTTCATGCTCTTGAAGCTATCGCGAAACGCGGATACGATCGTTGGAAGTGTTCTCATGAGGGTAATCAACCCTCCCGCCGCGACAGCCCCGGCTCCAATGTAGCGGACGTATCCGCCACGGAGATCGGATGGGGACATCTCCGAAATCAGCTTTCCGGCCGGCTTGAGGATGGTCGGCAATGCATCGCCAATAATGGTGATGAGCGGGATCAGGACGAGATACGAGAGCACACCTCCACCAACAAGAACCCCTGAGATTTTTGGACCGATGATATATCCCACCCCGAGATATTCAGGGGTAATCTCCGCACTGACGCTGGCATTGGGGAACGCACCTGTTCTGGAGGCTATATAACTGGGGACGTCCTTCCAGAGCCCAAAGATGCTCATCATTGACTTGTAAGCGAACGCAATCCCGAGACCGGAAAAAACCTTCTGGGCCATCGACCCGCCCTTCTCACCGGCAATCAGAACATCAGCGCATGCGGTCCCTTCCGGATACGGCAGTACATTGTGTTCCTTGACGATGAGCGAACGGCGCAGCGGAACCATGAACAGCACGCCGATGATGCCTCCTACAAAGGCAAGGGTCATGATGTTGAAATAGTTGAAGAACTGTTCGCCGCCAGCGAGGAAAATCAATGCAGGAAACGTGAACGCAACCCCGGCCGCGATTGATTCGCCTGCAGATCCGATTGTCTGGACGATGTTATTCTCCAGGATGGTCGATTTCCCAAACCTCTTGAAGACAGCAATTGCCAGCACGGCAATCGGGATCGAGGCGGAGACCGTCAGCCCGGCCC
>DAIPLH010000491.1:0-2154 GCA_036769325.1 Bacteroidota bacterium | reverse complement strand
AATTCTCTTCCGCCTTCCCCCGCAAGTGAAACAGTCCCGTCTGAGTCGAGATCAAAGCCACTGCCATCTTGGGGGGTAAACCCCGGATGGTATGAACCACCCACGCTTCGATTGGCTCCTGTCCGTGTGAGTGTGAAACCATCATGCTCACCATGCAGACGAGGGATAAAACGGGAAGGGTAGGTGCAAGTCTGTTTTTCATTCAACAGTCGTCCAGTCAGTTCAGCCAAAAGATGAGTCGGCAGTCAGTAGTCGATAGTCCGGAGGCCTCGCGGTCAAAAAAAACCAGTTCATACAATTTCATTTCAACAGGACCAACTTCCTGGTTTCCACAAAATTGCTTGCTGTCAGCCTGTAGAAATACAGTCCGCTTGAAAGGTCTGCCCGCTCAAATGTAACCTCATAATATCCTGGGTCCTGCACTTCATCCACCAGCGAAGCGACCCTTTGACCGAGCATATTGAACACCTCAAGGCTCACGTGCGACTGTGATGGCAATCCATACCGGATCACCGTCGATGGGTTGAACGGGTTTGGGTAATTCTGGCTGAGTGAATATTCGGCCGGGATACTGTTTTCATTGCTAACCCCGGTTAACAGCACCAGGAAGCTCCACGCCTCGCTGAAGGAACCCCATCCACTGTTGTTGTGTGCCCTCACTCTCCACCAGTAGGTTTCACCGTCAGCTATTGGAAAGGCAACCGACAACGTGTCTTTTCCTGTCGAATCAACACTCGAATCGGTAAACATGGAGTCGCTTGCCCACTCGAACCAGTAAGCATCCACACCGGGAAATCCGGGATGCCAGCGACAGTGGGCACTCAACTCTGTGACGAGTGATCCGTTTTCAGGTAAGTGCAGAGTGACCTGGGCAGGGAAAACTCCGAAGATTGTCCGAAAGCTCCATACATCAGACCATGGCCCAGTGTCGAATCCATCCTTTGCCCGGACGCGCCAATAATAGGTTGTCGTGCTGTCGAGCGGGCCGACTCCGAGCAATGTGTCAACAATGGTGGAGTCGTCAACAATGGTTTCGGAAAATTGGATATCCAGGGAGAGCTGCATGTGATAGAACAAAGTGTCGGCTGGTGACCCGCGGACGGGATGCCACCCAACTGAGAGGACCGGTGGCAGGTCAACTGCGCCATTCGATGGAAAGGCGAGGAGAGGCTGCTCGAAGGTCGTCCTGAAGTTCCATACCTCTGACCAACTGCTTGAGCCCAGCGCATTCGATGCGCTAACCCTCCAGGAGTAGATCCTTTGTCCCGACAATTCCACTACCTGAAGCGAGGTTTCGCTGAGACTGTCTTCGTCGAGTACCAGTGTTGAGAAGTCCGAAGTATCAGATAGTTGGAGCCCGTACCTCTCCGTTCCCGGTGAATGATCCCAATCGAGAAGTGTGGTGAGCGGAACATTGCTTGCCCCGTTTGCGGGGGATGCCAGCATAGGTGGAGCCGGAATCTCCTGGAACGCGAAGAAACTCCTGGCATTGCTGAACGATCCCCAACCGAAAAAGTTGTGTGCCCTCACCCGCCACCAGTAGATAGTATTGTGGTTGAGTGATGAGAGTGTGTAGGTCGTGTCCACTACGAGAGAATCCACGAACGGAGTTGCAAAGAGTGAATCTTTGTCTACTTCAAGCCAATAGCGATCGACCTGATCGACCTCCTGTGCGAGCCAGACCAATGCGACTGTATCAGCAGTAATCACCTGGCCTGGAGATGGGAACAGAAGGGAAATGGCTCCGGGCGACTGCCTATACTTGAGGATGGACCCGGATAAAGAACCCCCTATTCGATAGTTCTCCCCGGCGAGATAGATACCGCCATTCCTATCCAACCCAATACCGGTGACGTAGTCCCCACGGCCTTCGCCACCATCATAGACCGCGACCCATTCCTGTTTCCCTGTAGGAGTATACTTTACAGTGCAGAAATCCTCTCCTGTCCTCAGACTACGACTACTGCCTGTAACATAGATATTATCCTGATGATCGATAACGAGATCGCCGGCTGCGTCATCGAGGCCTTCTTTTCCGTTGAAATGACCGATCCACAATTCCTCGCCATCAGGCCCATATTTGATTGTTGTGTAGTCATCGTCCGAGGTACCAGTCACGTAGGTGCTGCCAGAAGGGTCAATCACAATCTCGGT